>JBAUOG010000720.1:0-3022 GCA_049579625.1 Bryobacteraceae bacterium | reverse complement strand
ATCCATGGTCGAGGACTCAGGCGTTGGGCGAACCAAAGTGCCTTGCGCTAAGGCCCGCATCCCCCCCACCAACGTCAGTGCTATCAAAAACGAAGCGGCGAGGATCCAGCAGGTTACAGAGCGCATTCACCCATAGGCTATCCCAATAGTCGCAACGGCGTGAAAGATCGAGGTGGCCGAGGTGGACAGTCAGAATCAACGAGTTCGCTTTTGCTAACTCCTTTTCTACCAGCCACATCCAAAATGCGAGGTTTTGCGCCCGGTCGGCTCTTCTTTTAGTTTCAACGCCTTAGCAGCCTCGCTCAACCCCCAAACAAGCGAACACCGCAGACCGGTTTGCGCTGTTCGGCACGGGTCGCTTTGGGTCTGCCCGCCCGATGGCGACAATCTCGCCCTAATTAAAGATCTCGTCCTTGCTGTTGGAAAACCGCTTGTTGACACGCGCGGCTCCGAAACTGCCACTCGCGCATGTCCGGCATGGCCGCGCGCACGGAGCCGTTGCACATCAGCGAAGCGGATGCCGTGCGCGATCTGGCGACCAGTCTAAAACGCGTTCAGGCGGGCGCTGAAGTCATTATCGAGCGCGACGCGCAACCGCTCGCCGTCATCCGCGCAGCTACTCCCGCGCGCCGGTCCATCTCCGAGTCCATCGCTCTGGCTGAAGCCTCAGTGATCCCCGAAACAAGCGAACATCGGATACGCCTCTGCTAACTCTGAGAGATTAGCGGATGGCCCCGCCCCTTCGAATCCGCCGGGCAACTCCTCAACCGCATCCGCTCCGGACGCGCAACCACCCCCACCCCCACCCCACGCAAACGCAATCCCCGCACCCGCGCCGCGAGAGCCTAAGCTGGGCCACCTCAAGTCATCGCGACGACAAGGGACATTTCCAAGCGACTGCCTGCCCCGCCTGCGAAAGCGCCGCTCGACTCATGTCCGGAGTTTGCGCGAGTTGTTGCTGTGAGCCGGCGGGGGATGGACTCAGACTTCCATGGTCTCTAGACGGTTGCTGAAAAAGGCGGAAAACCGCTCCCTGAGGGTCACGGCTCCGAAGCGCCTGTGTTTGTTTGTAATGAGTTGCAGATTCCTGATAGTGAGCGGGTGAAGTGGAGGCGGCCTTTTTCAGCAGCCTGCTAGACGGACAGACCAACTCGCATCAGTGGCAGCAGGCTCATCTTGTCATAAACGTGAGTCCGGCCATAAGCGGGGCGAAGGACTACCCTCAATGACCCCAGCAGCAATTGGGGCCTTGAGAAAGGACGCCACCGTAGTTAATCGGCGTCCTTCTTTTCACAACGGACAGATTACTTCCGAATGACGGTGATTGGGAAGCCCCTCGGCGAGTCTCGGTTGAGGTACAAAAATACCGTGAACATGGTGTAGGCTATCAATCAATGAGTGAAGGACGCCCCGAAGGTATTGTTTCGACGGCCGGGTACAGCTCGCCCAAGGCCGTGCAATTGCTGCTGAAGTGGAGCGAACGTGCCCGGGCCAACCAGTTTCAACACTGGGAATCAGCGCGTTACTATGAACTCGCAAACTATGCCCTTGGCGGTCCGGCCGTCGTCCTTTCTGCAATCGTCGGCACGGCCGTCTTTGCTACGCTCGAAAAGCTGCTTGACATCAGAATTCGCCTCGCGGTCGGCGCAATCAGCGTTTTGAGCGCCATCCTCGTCGCCATTCAGACGTTTCTTCGTTTGTCCGAGAGAGCCGAGAAGCACCGCGCCACGGCAGCGGCTTACTCCTCTGTACGGAGAAGAATCGAGGCGGCGCTTAGCTTGGCGGCGGAAAAGGACGAATCTCTAAAAGGGGCAGTTGAAGAGGTCTTGAAGGAATTAAACAGCCTCGCGGAATCTGCTCCGACTGTTCCAGCGCGTATATGGCGCAGAACCAAAGCCGACTTGCAACAACATGATTCCTTCTTAGCCGAACAATTCGGCGTGGCAAGCGAGGGAGCGCGCGCGCCTCACGTGGAAGCAAGGTGAGTTCCACCACCTATCTTGACCCGTTTCGTCCGAAAAAGGAGGCCCTAAACGTGCTCAGTATGGAAGAGGCAGCGGAAATTCGAGGTCGTTATGACGAGGAGCGTCCACGTTATGAGAAGTTGTCCGATTTCGTCCGAGATCGCTGCCTTGCCTACCGGGAGCGGAACCCGCACGTCGTTAGGATCGTGTTCTCCAGACAACCTAAAACGAAGAGTTTAGATAGTATTACGCAAAAGATCGAACGGTATCGGGCATACGCGGAGCATAAGAAGTTCTCCTACGACAACCTCGCAGATATCGCTGCACTTACCGTTCTGTGTCCCTACTATTCGGACGTGGAGCAATTTATTGGCTGGTTGAAGACTGCTTTTGAGGTGCACTCTCCAGAGGACAAGCCGCGCCGGTATCCGAGCGGGCACGAGGCGTGGCATTTCACAGTGTCTCCCCGGTTCCAAGAGATCACCGCGGGCGGCTTCTTGGAGTTTCTCGACCTGCGATGCGAGATCCAAGTGAAGACTATTCTCCAGGAGGCCTTCGATGCGAAGTCGCACGATCTGACATACAAGCCCGGGGACATCGACGTACCCGAAAAGCTCAACAACCAATTCGCTCTTCTCAGCCTAAGTTTACAAACTGTAGACAAACAGAGCGAGTTCTTGAAGGAAACAATCCTGGAAGAACAGCAGGAGATGGATCTCAGGAAACGCGCTTGTCTGGAGGGTTACCTTGGATTCGGCAAAACGAAGGACCTTGCAGCTGAGTTGGGGTTCGATCTGGACCATCTGCCCGACGTGGTAGAGGTCGCTTCGAAGCTACGCGAAAAAGCTGCGGCATCCGTCTCGCCCGATTTCTGCAGGTTCGCAGCCACTTGCGCGCTAAAGCTGGACCACAGTGTCCTGAAAGCGGAGGCGGAACGATATACGGCGCTTTTGGTCGAGAAAAGGGCGCCGGGCGATCTCTACCCTTTGCTTGTTCGCAGCGCGATTCTTTGGGCACTCGGACGGTATCTGGTCGCTCTGCCCACAACAGAACAGTTG
>JBAUOG010000719.1:0-4589 GCA_049579625.1 Bryobacteraceae bacterium | reverse complement strand
GTCGTGGTAGAGCTTGCGAAGAACTTTCGGAGGCAGCGCAAGTCCCCTAACCTGCCTTCCCCTGTAAGTCAGTGTCCTGTTCGACGAAAAGAAGACCCAATCTGTCGCGTACTGCGTTCCCCACGATTTCTCTGCAGTTGCGGTGTTCTGCCGGCTATACAGTCCCAAATCTGTTCCGTACAGGATTCGGTCCTGAAATCTGATCAGAAACTGTCGGGCCTTTTCGCGCGGTAGCATCGTCAGATACACGGTTCGCGCGGCCAGATCCACCGCAAAATTTGGATAGCGATCGAGTCGCTTTCCGAGCTCGTCCAGGCTCGTCTCCAGGCTCCCAAGATGTACTCCCACCACCCGGAGCTGCGGATTCTCCTCCACAATGTGATCGCGCGCCTCAATGATGGCTGCTTTTCTAGGGTGATCCGGCTGTTTAAACATGTACCATTCCGGATGTTCGTCGTAATAGTGATAATCGGGTGAATTCTTGTTGGGTGGCTGCCAGCAGGAATCCGGTTCCGCCAGGTGGGCGATCAGCGTCTTACCGTTTCTGGCGATGTCCGCATAGATCGGAGCGAAACGAGGATCATCGGCCATGACAAAGCGTCCGGATTGGTCCTTCAACTCCATTCCGACGTTTTTCCAGATCTTCACGGCAACCGCGCCTTCGCCGAAATCACGATTCAGTTGCCGGACAGCATCGTCCGCGAAGGTCGCGTTGGAGAAGTTGAACGGATCAAACGTAGTACAAAGAACGGCTCTCCCCCGGCTGTCCTTTACAAAGGCCTTCGCAGCCGCGATTTTGCTTGCCAGATCAGGGAACGTCACATCGTCTTTGTTCGCAACGACGATATCGAGCAGATGCAGATGCAGCGTCTGTAGGAATTCATCAAAGGCGGGATCGAGCGTGAACACATGAGCATGCGCGTCTATGGGTTCTAGCGACGTGAATGCATGCAAATCGGCCAGCGAGAACGTTTCGCTCGCATCTCCTTTGCGAGCTGCAGATGTAAGCATGCCACTCCCGACGAACGCAGAGAGCAGAGCAAGCAAAAGAAGAAGTTTTTGTTGCATTTTCTATATTCGAACAGCTTACAAAACAGGGAGCGGTTCTGATTACTCGAGCAACCGCTTTGCACGTCTTGATCCAGCTTCACACATGCGGTAAGCCAACTCGATCGCGGTCTGCTCGGATCCGCGAGCCATGCCTTACTGAGGTGTATCACACCGGCAGACCTGCGTGAGCGCAGGTATTCCCTATGCTGTCCAGCTTGTCGGCAAACATGGAGTTGAGCCGGAGAGAATGACGACCCAATTGCATGGTTGCGCGTGATCCAGGATCAATCCGCCAACAACGAGCAGAATCGCGATGATAGAATCCATTCGGCAAAGACTTCCTGGAGCACGGCGCGAACGTCGCGGCTCGGAATCGATTCGGTAGCACGGCCCTGCACGACGCGGCGCTGGGCGGAAGCGCCGAGATAATCGATCTCCTGTTAGACCGCGGCGCTGACATCAACGCCCGGAATCTCGAGGCGGCTGAGACGCCGTTGATGATGGCGACCTCGTTAAAAGCAGTCGCGGTACTCCTGAAGCGCGGAGCGAACTTGCAACCGAGACAGCTCAGGTCACACTGCCTTGGATCGGGTCAGAGAAACATAAAATGCCGAGGCAATTCGTCTCCTGACAGGTCCCGTGCCCTCCGATAATACAAATTAACGTCCGACTCGAGCCTAGCTATAGCTTGAAGAAATCGGACTTGTCGCGCGCGCCGGGGAGCGGCTGTTTCAAGTTGAAATTGATCGTGTGGGCATGACCCACCCTAAATTATGGCGCAGTAGAAGGGCTGGGCTGGGGCGCTGTTGGCGTGAGCTGTGGGCTTGGCGTTGTAGGTGGGCGACGAATGTCGTCTCGCCTTTCCAAGATCAGGGGGTAAGTTCTGCTCCAGGGAGGTACACGGCGAGCCAGAGCGAGGTCGCCACGCCTATATCGGCACGGTCTGCTCGGCGTCGGCGACCGTTGGGTATCGCGTAAAGACGTCATCGATCTTGCACGTCCGAAACAGGTCCCAGATCTGATCGTTTAGACCCGCGAGAAGCAAACGCCTGCAATCCCGCTCGAACGACACGTAGGCGCCGATGAGGACACCCAGGCCGCTGGAGTCCACATATCGGATTTGGCTCATGTCAACGACGAGCGTAGCGGAGTCGTTCACGCGAACGGAATCACGAAGTTGAAAAGCCGTCTCGGCATTCAAGACCCCCTGAAGCACGATGACTTTTTCGCCAGGGCGAACACCATTGCGGACTCGCAGCGTTAGTTTGTTGTCGACCACGACTGCGTAGAGTGTATCAACTATGCGTGAGCCAGAAGGGCTACTGCGGAATGCGGCCGCGTTAATGCTCTTACACGGGTCGGTGTACTACTTACACCATTCGATCCCGAGCTTAAATGTCGAACGTCGAGGAGTTTCCCTCGAAAAGAATTTCGCGTTTGCCTGGTTGGCCGATCACCTGCACAGCGAAACGCCGTTGCGGCCTGTCGAGAATCCGGGGGGCCACCGCCAAGCGTAAACTTAAGCGCCTGCGGCGATCATTCCATGAGATGTCGATTTGTGTGAACTCACCGTTTCGATAATCAAACGTTTTGCCGTCGTCCTCGTACAAAGAGAACTGTCCATCCGCTCCAGGATAGATCGATAGAGTCAAAGGGGCGTCGACCTTCTCTTCCGTATATTGCTTGATGGGGCCCAGGGGGATGATGGCGCCCGCGCGGCAATAGAGCGGAATCGTTTCGAGGTCGACGTTTCGCCTGACCTCGCGTCCACCTTCTAACTTTTCGCGAGTCCAGAAGTCGTACCAGTTGCCATGGGGAAGGTAGAGAATGCGAGATGTTGCGTCTTTCTCAACCACAGGGGCGACCAGGATATCGCGCCCATAGAGGTATTCGTCACCGCGAGCCACCGCTGTTGGGTCGTCAGGATAGTGGAGCCAAAGCGCTCGAATAATGGGCAGCCCAGTCGTGCAGGTCTGTTTGACCACCGAATACAGGTACGGCATCATTTGGTAGCGCAGTTCGAGATACTTCTTGCAGATCGGCTCGATCGCGGGATTATGCAAAACGCTTTGATCGGGTTGATAGCCGGCAGTTTCGGGATAGCCGATTTCGCCCGCCGTCCAGCCCCAAGGAAGATGCAATCGCCAGTCGCGGCCGTGTGAGCGGAACAGCGGATTGAACGCTGCAAACTGGAACCAGCGCGCGAACAGTTCGCCTGTGTATTCCTTGGTCGGAACAAAGCCGCCAATGTCGGTGCCCCAGTAGGGGATTCCACTCAGACCGGCATTAATACCGACCGAAACGTGCACTTTCAGGGTCTCCCAAGTCGATTGGACATCACCCGACCAGAGAAACGCCGCATAGCGCTGCATGCCCGCATAACCGTTGCGATGCAGAGCAAAAACGCGTTCATTGGGCCGGTACATTTGACTGCCTTCGAAGTACATTCGATTGCGCGCCAGCCGGGACGCCGCGTCAAAGCCATCTCCCTGGTCGGGCCACCATCCGTCCACGTTGAGATCAAACAACGCCCTGTGCGCGGGCCAATAACAACTGACTTGCCGATCAGGCGGCCAATGTCCATCCGGAGTCCTGCCGCTCGGTAGAGGCGGCGCCGTGCACAGGTCATGGACCGTGCCTGTGAGACGCTCTCCCTCGACAACGATGTGCGGAACGACTTTGAAATGCTCTGCGTGCAGCTGATCGATCGCCCTCTGGGGCTCCGGGAACATTCTGGAATTCCAGGCGAACTCACCGTTGCCGATGTTCCATCCCTCCGGACAGAAGCCTGTGCCCAAATAGATCATGGCGTCGCAGGGAAGTCTCTTTTCCCGAAATGTCTTGGCCTCTTGAATAACCTCGCGCGGTGAACCTAGAGTGCGGTGCGATTGCTGGTAGCCCAGCGACCAGAGGGGAATCATCTCCGGATAGCCAGTGATGAGGGAGTATTCGGCGAGAATCCCTTGCGGATCTCGTGCGCCGATGACAAAGACGTCGAGCGGCAAGGGTGAGTTTATCGTCTCGACTTGCAGGAGGCCATCCTGGCCCGTTAGATCGAAGTTTCCCAACGGCTGGTGGACAAACAGTCCCCAACCCGATGTTCCGATCAGCAATTGAATAGGCACTCTCCCACCGTTAGTGCCTAGACGATAGCCACCTTGACCACTGGCCATCCGATCGAAACTGCCACGTCGATCGAACTGGGGTCCACCCTGACCTAATCCGAGCAGCGGACCGTTCCCCAGCGAGAACCGCAAACTGCCGGTCTTTTCATCGATGATTAGTTCCTGAATCGGGTCACCGGCCTTTGTGGACAAGCGCAATGTCAACGGACTAATGGATAGCTGCACTTTGAGGTCGCCGCAGACAGCGAAGCGCGAGACGGGCAGGTCTCGTAGGCGCAACGCAGGCTTTCCCCCCCAATCCTCTTTCAGCAGCGCGCCGTCAGAGGGGATTGGAAGTGCTTTTCCGTCCAAAACATCTTGGACGGTGAATCGGGCAGTGATTTGGCTAACCGCCGTGACCGCAACTTCGACCGG
>JBAUOG010000718.1:0-1942 GCA_049579625.1 Bryobacteraceae bacterium | reverse complement strand
TAGTACTACTGTGTCATAAAAATAGCTGCTAACTTGCTAATCGAGAAGGGCTTATCCTGGAGGCGTATGATGCCGAAGCCTGCCGACGCGAGTGTCGCGAGTCGGGTTTATGGACTCCTTCGCTACGCGGCGGCTTGCAGGCAGCCGGTAGCCGCCACCTATGATCGACAACCTCGACTGCTTTGCCCTCACGTGCTGGGTCGAAAGTCGGGCCGGCTTCACGTGTTGTGCTACCAGTTTGGAGGAAGTAGTAATAGTGCCCAACCGCTGGCGCCAGAAGGTGGGGGTGTCTGGCGTTGTCTCGCTGTGGAGAAACTCTGCCAAGTCGAGTTGCACTCCAGCGTATGGCATAGCGAGCCACGCCCGCCGCGACAGACCTGCATTGACGAAGTGGATTTCGATACCGACGCTCAGCCTGGAGATAACCCGCAAAACGGGCAGTGAGGCAACTGCCGCAATAACAGGCGCGCTAGAACGATCCGAATCGTGGCAATCGAATGCGGATTATGTCGTTCGGGGCGTGCGCGGCGACCCGCGGGGCCGGAAGTCCGGCGCTGGCCCGAGGGCGGCGAATCCAAGATGACCGGCACGGGCAGAGGGGGAAAAACGGTTCCGCTCGGCCACCAGGAACCCATAAGCTGCGATGCATAGCGTGGCGTGATGGTGGAACCCGCGCCAGTTACGGCCTTCAAAGTGCCCCAACCCCAACTCTTGTTTCAGTTCCTGATAGTCCCGTTCAATGATCCAGCGCTGTTTGGCCATTTTGACCAAAGCTTTGAGCTTGGTGTGAGCAGGCAGCGTCGATACCCAGTATTTGGTGGGTTCTTTCTCTCCTCGCGGCCATTCGATCAGCAACCATTCCTCCGCGTGAGGTTCCGCTTTTTCATAGTCCCGATGAGCAGCACGTACGCGAATTGCGGCAAAGCGGGATTGTAACTTGTGGTCTGTGCCTTCACGCCAAGTGATTTCTTTGAAGGCACGGGAGGACAGGTCCATCGCCAATTGCTTTACCGAAACAGGTTGATGGTCTGCGCTTCGCTGTAGTAGCCGCGGCGGTCGTCCCATTTTTCCTCGGGTCTTCGCCGGTAAAGGCTGTTTGCCGGGCTCCCAGACTGTCATCGAGCTTTGCACGCCCACGACATATTGCAGGTCTAGTTCGGCGAGTCCGTCGCGAAACTCGGTGTTGATACCGTAAGCCGCGTCAGCCAGAATCACCCCACGGTCCAGGTTTGCTGCAACCGCCGCACGGATCTGATCCAACGCGATTTCCGGCTTGGTTTGAAACTCAACGTCTTTGGGCACTTCCGCCTTTTCCCGCCGTTCAGAATCCTCGGCCCATTCCTTAGGCAGATACAAGCGATAGCCGATTGGTAGACTGGAACTCCACGTCGCCACCGACAGACTCACCGCTACCCGGCAGTTATCCTGTTTCCCTACTTGTCCGCAGTACTGGCGCGCGACCCCCACCGAATGCGTGCCCTTCTTCGGGAAGCCTGTGTCATCGACGATCCAAGCCACCACTGGGCCTTGCTTTTGCATCGCCGGTAACACTTGGTTGCGTACTTCACCGAGCAAGCTTTCGTCACTCCAGGGCGCCTTGGCCACCAAATGGTGCAGGGATTGACGCATCGGCTGGACGTTGTTAGGATCCAGTCGGGCCGCCATCGGTTCCATGCTCTTGCGCTCACCGGGTAACAGCAATCCCATGCAGTAGTTCTTCAAAGGAGTGTGCCGGTCTTGGTGCTCCGCGGCGTTCGCCAGGCCCTCTATATATGCCGCGAAGCGTTTCTCTTGTGGGCCTGGCGCGGAAAGGCGTGATCCCACAAAACAATTCTACATCAAAATGTTCTTTTATGACCCAGTAGTACTAACAGGCTGCTGAAAAAAGGGGGCAGGCTCATTTTCCGACGGAACGTTGGTTGATTCCAGGGACGTTAGGATC
>JBAUOG010000717.1:0-2561 GCA_049579625.1 Bryobacteraceae bacterium | reverse complement strand
GGACAATTGTCTTTGTCCGTTTAGTTGATCAACGGCTGGGAACGCTGTTAGGCCGCGCGGATCACCGCACATCCAGCCTCCTCATCTTCTACGAGACCGCCTGCGCGATCGAGCACAACACGAACGGGATCGTGACGAAGGGCCAGATCCTCGGGCACGGAGTAGCCCATGAGATTGGTCATCTGCTTCTCGCGTCCGACGCCCACTCTCGGGTCGGGATCATGAAGGAGAGCTACAGCCGCGACGACATCTTGACAATGGGCCAGGGTCGCCTTCTGTTCAGCGCGGTGGAGTCGAGCAAGCTTCGGGAAAGACTCCTCTCCGGCTCTGAACCAAGTGCTGGACACCGTTGAGTACGCGCCGCCTGGGTAGTGGCGGTGTGCTCCTTCGCCAGGCGACTTGCCCCTACTTAATCGCTCTGATCCGCTGGACCGCCGTCGCCTTGCCGGTTGCCGGGTCGGCTGTCACCAATACGCCGTGCAGTTCCACGCCGCCGCGGGCCGCTTCCATCCGCGCCGGCAGGCCCGTCTGGAACCGCCGCAGAATGATGTCCTTGTCAATGCCAATGACCGAGTCGTAGGGTCCAGTCATGCCTGCGTCGGTCTGGTAGGCCATTCCGCCCGGCATCAGGCGCGTATCAGCCGTCGGTACGTGAGTATGCGTGCCGACCATCGCCGTCGCGCGCCCGTCCAGATGCCAGCCCATGGCCATCTTCTCGCTGGTTAGCTCGGCGTGGAAATCGACGAACCGGATCTTGATGTTCGCATCCATCTCACTGAGTAGCGCGTCGGCCTTCTGGAACGGGCAGTCGATGCTTGTCATGTGCGCCCGGCCTTGCAGGTTCAGCACGGCGTAGGGCGTGTCGCGCTTCGTTGTGCCCGTGAATACGCCTTTGCCCGGAAGGACACCGGGATAGTTCGCCGGCCGCAACAGCCGTGGCTGCCGGTCCAGGTAGTCGTAGATCTCTTTCTTGTCGAAGCTGTGATTCCCGCCTGTGAGTACGTCGATGCCTAGCGCGAGCAGTTCCTCGGCAATTGCGGGCGTGATGCCGAAACCACCGGCGCTGTTCTCACCGTTGGCAATCACCAGCTCGACGTCATGCTCGGCAACCAGACCGGCCAGTTCCTCGGCCACAATGTGTCGCCCCGATGAGGCGAAGATGTCGCCGATAAACAGAATTTTCATGGAAACGCGAAAAAAGGCGGTCTTTGCGAGAACGTCCTTCTTGGCCTCCGTCCTTGACCCCTACAAAAGCAAGGGGGAACCCTCCGAGCGCCTTTAGGCTTCTCCATCTGCCGAAGCAGCGGAGCTTGCTCACCAGCGCGAAATGATCGAGACGGATTCCAGACGAATTGAGTATCGGATCAATTAATGAGAGACCAAGGGAACGCCCTCGCAAAGACCGCTCAGATGTCAGAATAGCAGCCAACTCCCGAACGCCCAAAATCCAGCTCGCGCATGGTGTTTTTGAGATCGCCGCCGGGCTCTCGTAGTATTGTGGCATCGGGCGGCCGCCTTCCACAGGTCATCCCGTCCCAGGCTTCCGAAGGACACACGCATCCCATGAACCGCAACACTGCTTCATTCCTCCGCTGCATCGCGATCGCTTCCGGTCTGGTCCTGGCAGCCTCCGCGCATGCTCCTGCGACCCTCGACCTGGCGCGTATCGAGCAGGTGATCCAATCGCACAAGGACTTCATGGGCACGGTCCTTGTGGCGCGCGGCAGCGACGTGCTGTTCAACAAGGGCTATGGCTCGGCAGATCTGGAGTGGGCCGTGCCCAACGCTCCGTCCGTCAAGTTCCGGCTCGGGTCCGTCACGAAACAATTCACGGCGGCTTCCGTTCTTCTGCTGGAAGAACGCGGCAAGCTCAACATTAACGACCCGGTGAAGAAGTATATGCCGGACGCGCCAGCCGCCTGGGATAAAGTCACAATCTTCCACCTGCTCACCCACACGTCCGGCATCCCCAGCTTCACGGGCTTCCCGGACTATCCATCCAGCGAGGCCACTCCGACTACTCCCGGAAAGCTGGTGGCGCGATTTCGTGATAAGCCGCTGGAATTCCAGCCCGGCGAAAAGTGGAACTACAGCAACTCCGGTTACGTGCTGCTTGGCTATCTACTCGAAAAGATCAGCGGCCAGACCTATAGCGACTTTGTTCAGCAAAATATCTTCAAGCCCCTGGCAATGAACGATTCGGGCTACGACTCAAACTCAGAGATCATCCTGCATCGTGCCTCCGGCTACGTGCCTGGCCCACACGGCCCGCTCAATGCAGGCTACATCCACATGAGCATTCCGTTCTCAGCCGGCTCGCTGTATTCCACCACCGAAGATCTCTTGCGCTGGGAGCAAGGCCTCTTCGGCGGCAAGATACTTTCGGCCGCCTCACTCCAGAAGATGATCACTCCTTTCAAGAGTGATTACGCGCTTGGTCTAGCGGTTGAAACCGAGAACGGCCGCCAGAGGATTTCACACGGCGGCGGCATCGAGGGCTTCAACACGTTCCTCGCCTATTACCCGACGGATAAACTCACCGTTGTCGTCTTGTCGAACAT
>JBAUOG010000716.1:0-5195 GCA_049579625.1 Bryobacteraceae bacterium | reverse complement strand
AACGCGAGTCGAATCGCTCTTTCGACCAACGAAGGCGTGGAACTTGCTCCGTCCAAATCGATCTTGGGATAAAGCGGCGGCTGAGCCATGAACCGGGGACGATCACCGTGATGCGCTTGAGCTGCATGCGCCAGGAACGGATGGCAGAGATAAACGGTACCCGCTTCTCCCACAGCCAGCGCTTCCCGCATCCCGCCGGTGATGTCTTCCAGCGCGGCCCCAAGTTCCAACGCTGACATGCCACTCTCGCCTTTATCTGCGAGAAGTCTGGCCACCGGAAGATGCGAACCGACGCGTATCCGTGTAGGGGCGTCCTTCTCGCCGACATCGGAGAAGAGAAAAAGCATCAGCAGTGCGCGGCCCTTCGAGTTGATGTTGACGCGCCAGTCCGAAAAGGACGCAGCGGGCTTGTCTGGCGGAAAACTAGCATCCACGTGCCAACCTGCGTCTCCGGGGTCGTTGGGATGGGGGAAGCGGATTGGAAATGTGCCCAGGCTCGTTCTCGGAAACCATCGACGTTTGCCTACCAGTTCATCGAACTCTGCGTGCAGTACCGGAGTATTCGCCGTTTCGCAGAAAGGCTTTTCACTGTAGTCGCCCAGCCGGATAACCGGATGAACCCAAGTGGCCCGATCGTCGGGACTGCATCCGGAGTCCCGCCAAAGAATGGCCCTTGCTTCTGCCGCGATCTCCCGCGAAAAAGCGCCTTCGATCCTGATGAACCCTTCCCGAACAAACTGTTCCTTCCGGGCGACGCTCATAGGATGGTGCTGAACTACCGGGTCTTCACGCATCGGGAACTTCCTAGCAAATCGCTGCCTGCCGCGCGTAATCGGTCACGCCGTTTCGCGCGCGAGGAAAGCGTCCATGCGCGCGTTGGCCTGCTCGGCAGTTGCCATCGGGAAAAAGGTGAAGCCGTGGGCTCCGCCCGGATAGACCGCGAGCTCCGCCCGGTTGCCCGCGACGATATAGCGCGCGTACATGAAAAGTGAATCGTCCAGCAGGCCGTCGCGGGTGCCAATCGTAAACAGCGCGGGAGGGAGCCCCTTCAGGTCGGCGTAGAGCGGCGAGATATCCGGATGCCGCACGTCCGTCTCGCCGGGGAGATATGCGCCGATGAACTTCTCAATGTCCACAGTGCGCAGCACCAGTCGCTCGTTGCCGAATTGCTTCTGGCTGGGCGTCATCGAAAAGTCGTACCCGCCGTAGACCAGGTTCGCGGCGCGGAAGCCCGTGAAGCCGTGGCGATCGCGCATGCGCAATAGCGCGGCCGTGGCGAGAGTTGCACCCGCGGATTCACCTCCGATCGTGAGCACGTCGGAGCCGAATTCGCCCTTGGCGTTTTCTACCAGCCACAAGGCGGCCGATTCGCAATCGTCCGGCGGAGCGGGGTAGGGGTTCTCCGGCGCGAGGCGGTATTCGATGCTCACGCAGGCGAGGCCCGCCTTTTCATTCACACGTTCGAGCATCGGGTCCTGCATGTCAGCCGCGCCGAGCACCATGCCCCCGCCGTGGATGTGGAGATAAACGCCTCTTGGGTTCTGCGGCGCGAGGATTCGCAGCGGAATCCTAACGCCTCCCTTTCCTTCGATCCTGATGGTGCGCGCTCGGGCTGACTTCGGTGCGAGTGGAAAAGGGCCCTCTCCGCGCGCGCGGGCGTCGCGGACGGTCTGCGCGCCTGCCTCCCACCAGTTGGGAACCGGGGTAAACAGTTTTATGATCTCTTCGTTAAAGCGGCGTGTTTCTTCGGAAATAGCCTCCGGGCGAAAGAGCGCCGGGTCGAGGGGGTTCTCCGTTCCCTGAATTTCCTGGCTCATCGCGATTGCTCTCCTTGCAGTCTTCCCTGGATTTACCCCTGGTACTTGAAGAGTGCCATAAACCCAAAGTCCATGTGCAACTGCTGGTGACAATGGAAGAGCGTCAGCCCGGGATTATCGGCCACAAAATCGAATTCCAGTTCCTGAAAGCCGCCGAGCATGACAACATCTTTCATTACACCTCCTGTCAGTTTCCCCCCGATGCGCGTCAGTTCGAAGCTGTGCCGATGTAAGTGCAAAGGGTGGATGTCGTCGCTCGCATTGCGGAACTTCAACCGGTAGCGGCGCCCTTGAAGCAAGGTGTACGCCGGCTTCATCGTCTCCATTGAGAAAGCTTCGCCATTGAGGGTCCACTGATTGAAGCCTTGGATCGCGCCGTTGCGTTTGAGGACGGTAATCTCGATTCTTTCATCGGGCTTCGTCAAACCGGCATTCGCCTTGCCGAAACGAGTGTAATCCCAGCGGAACGGTTTTGGCTTGGCCCATAGCGGCTTGCTCTTCTGCCCCGCGTACTCGACTACGATGCCCATGCCATGCTTGCGATCGTCATCGCTGAGATCGCCCATGACCCACACGCCAGGATGCCTCATCTCAACAATGGCCGAAACACGCTCAGCTGTGCCGAGCCATAGCAGCGGTACCTCCGCCGGCACCGGCACGGGATTGCCGTCTAGCGCGACGACACGGAACACATGACCGGGCAAAGCAAGGCTGCGGATCTCGGTTGCACTCGCATTGAGCACATGGAAAAGGACCCGTTCGCCCTGCTTCACCCGGATCGGTTCGCCGTGACCGAGCATGCGGCCATTGATTCCAAAGAGTTCATAGCCCACTTCGAAGCCCTTGGTCTTCTCCTGAGCTTCATCGTCAGAAGCCTTCCCCATCTCTTGAAGCGCCTTTAACGGTTCGCCCGCTAATGCCTCCATCGCCATATCACCGCCACGGCTGAAGCTGGGCAAAAACTCTTTCATCACGAGAAAGACCTCGCGATCGTAGGCACCCTGGTTCGTCTTCGGTTCAATGAAGACAGGTCCGGCCTGCCCCGAGTAGGTGCCGCGATTCAGATCATTTCCGGCCGCAACATGGGTGTGGTAAAAACGAAAACCAGACGGTTTCGGCGTAAGTTCAATCCGGCGCATTTGATGAGCCGGTATGAAGGGTGAGCCTTCCTCCGCCGTTCCATCGACATCGCTCGGAATCATCTGGCCGTGCCAGTGGACCAGTTCGGGGGTATCGGTGTCGTTGTGAATATCAATGACAACGCGCTGGCCCTCTTTGAACCTCAGCAGGGGCCCCGGAAACTGGCCATTGTAGAGCGTGGTGGAAACGATGTGTTCAGGACCCAATTCGACGAGGCCAGTTCCGATACGCAGGGTATAGTCGGCCTTTTTCAGGGCGACTTGATCGTCAGCGCGCGCGAAACGCGTTGCCGCAAGCGTGAGGGGCGCCAAGCCGGCATTTTTAAGGAACGACCGCCGATTCTTCATCAACGATTCTGATTCTCCACGAGTTGTTTGAGTCTTCCCCCACGAGCCAGTTTCGCATGCGGCCAATCAATCTTGGCCTTCAAGTGCAACCAACAGCCAGCGTCCCCGGCGGATGCCGAACTGTGCGCGAGGCATCAGCGGGCTCATCACATCTTTGGTGTTCAGATAACCGGTTTGTCCGCCTATCGTGCTGACGAGAATCCATTGCCCCAGGCCTTCACCATTTTCGGGTTGTCCAAGCTTCTGCACAACGTCAAACGACAGCCAGGCGGCTGCAGACGCCCTGGAGGAAGGCGCCGTCCGGAGCGCGGCCTTGTCTCGAATCACGACCAGGTGCGTGGATCTATTCAACTCGCGAGGAAACCGCCACACGAGGTACGGAGAAACGAACAAGCTCTGGTGCTCCTTGATGAAGCCCAGTTCGAGCAGGTCAGACAGTGCAGACCAGAGAGTCGAGTTCGCGTCGCCGGGCTGCCACTTCGCGGCGAACTTCGCCCAGCCCGTGTCGTCTTCGGCCGGACCGGTCACGACTTCCGGGTCCACCAGTTTGCGCAGCGCGTTCGTGTTCCGCGCCTCTACGGCGGACCTCAGTCGTTTGACGAAGGAGTGAAACTCCGGGTCGCGCGCTGTGTCGTCCACCGGATAAAGGCGTACGACGGGCACTGTCTCTGCTTGGAGCAGTACGCACAAAGCGATCAGAAGGCGGGACATGACCATTCAGATACCGGATGGGCCGTCCAGACGGGCGGCGTCGGGTTCCCGGGTAGCGGAACTCTTTTTGTCGAGCAAATGGGTCAAGGCCCATTGTCGGACACGCGTGTAGGGATCGTCGCCGCCAGACGGCCCGTTGCTCCACTCAATTCCCCGGGGGAAGGTCAACGCCCGGCCGCGGTGCCTGAGTCACCGTGGAGGAGATATCTCAACCTGCTGTCGTAAGCGCCGCTCGGATCCGGGCGAGGTGGTGATAGCTGTGGCGCACGGCATGATCCTCAAGCATGAACTGGCAGGTGAGCGGAGCATCGCTATTGAGGGAGACGGGCGCGGCGCCATCCAGCTGCTCATCGCTCAGAGCACGGATTGCCGCGGCCGCCGCCGCACTGTTGGCTGCCAACAAGGCGAGCGTGGCTTCCTTCGTGACGCCATCATGCTCTTTGGCGTGGCCGGCGTTCATAGTAGCGACGGCGTCCCAGGTAACGGCCGTGATTGGCTGGCCGGCTGCGAGCAGATTCGCCAGGTGTATCTCGATGGGATACACGCTGGCAACATGGTGCACAACGACGCCGATCTTCCGTCCGTCCTTGGGAAGGGGCGTCTGCCACTCGGCATCGGATAGAGCGCCCGCGAAGTCCGCCAATGCTTTCGCGCCGGCCTCGAGACGGGCGGCGAGTGCCTCTGATCTGTGGTTCATCTTTGCTCCTCAGCCGGGCAATCGAGCGCCGGCGTTTGTTCTCACACAACGGAGGCTCTGTCGGGATCGCCCGCGTAGGCTCTCACGGGATTCAAATTGTGCGTCTATGTAATATACCGTCATCCCTAGCAAGCTCGCCAAGCGAAGCGTGATGAACGATGAAGTCGTTCATCGGCGGTTTCATGACTCCAAGTTGGTGGCTGGTCTCGAGATCACCATCAGACCGCGCTCTTCAAGCTGAATCGCGAATCTGGGGTTTGGGGCGAATGAATACGAAACGACCCCGAAGGCCGCGTGATTCCGGTATCGAAGCGGAAATGCGCAACGGTACTACGTGGTTACGAGAGCGGCGGACCGAGCAGTTCCATTCCGTAACTCCGCATGAGCTGCTCCACGCGCGAGAAATCGGGCTGGCTCAAGCCCTTGTTGAGTGCTGTCTCGTGGTTTGTTTTGGTGAAAATGGAATGGCACGGGCAGGAGATC
>JBAUOG010000715.1:0-2989 GCA_049579625.1 Bryobacteraceae bacterium | reverse complement strand
CAAACGAGCAGCGGCATCAGGAAGACCCGCCGCCAACGCATGACGAGCTAGTTCAGAGGGAGAGACCGATGCCACTTGGAGGGTCTCGAGTGACCGGCGATGAAGGACTCGTCTCCTGCTCTCGCCTGCTTCGGCATAGGCCCCTTCACGTATGCTATCGTGGGTAAAGGAGCATTTGTCGCCCGTTTCTTGCAGGAGGCCTCGTGTCACTGCTTCATCCAGGGCGGACAGGGCTTGATTTTCATCGATATCAGACACACGGCGAAGCTGATCAAAGGTGCAGCCATCACCTAGCACAGCCGCGGCCATACACAGGGTAAGTGCAGTATGGCTCAGCCGCGTTAAGCGTGCATGAACGAAGTCCCGTATGCTCGCCGGGAGGCGGAATGGCGCTGCTTCTCGGAGCATGAACCCATCAGAAGGAATCAGCACCGTTCTCGCTTCATCGCGGAGCAGCTCTCTCTGTTCAGCAAGTATTTTGAGGTACTCGATAAGAAAAAAGGGGTACCCCCTGGTTTCAGCAAAAAGCCATCGGCCCCATGCTTCGATGCTCCCAACCTTTTGTGCTTGACCCTTGTCCCCATGCTCTGATGTCCCTTTCTCGGCACCAAAGAGAGACTCTACCAATCGCAGCGTTTCCTCAAAGGTAAGTGAGATGAGGGTCTGGCGTCTGACACGTAGGGTCCGTTCCAGGTTCGTCAGCCACTCTGCAAGCGCAACATTACTAGCCAGGTCGTCCGATCGGAAGGTGCAGAGCACGAACACCGGAAGGTGTGCGGTTTCCCAGCGTCGGCTGGCATACTGCAACGCATCGAGAGAGGCCGCATCCGCCCACTGCGCATCGTCAATGAAGAGGACGAGGGGCGCGCGTCTCGCCAAAGCGTGCCCGAGACGCGCCAGTGCCTCGAACAAGCGGGTGCGCGCCTCTGCCTCACTCAGAGGCAGTGGAGAAGGCAGGTCTGGGATCTGCTCGCGGAATTCTGGCAACAACCGGGCCAGTTCAGCCAGCCAGACATCGCTGAGCAGTTTCTGGATGTCTTGCTCGCCCTCCAGGCGAGAGCGCAACGCCTCGACCAGTGGTTGATAGGGCAGACGATTCCCCGTCTCAAACGCGCGTGCTTCAAGCACATCGGCTCCCTGCGCTCTTGCCCACTTCAGGAATTCCTTTGCTAGCCGTGTCTTGCCGATGCCAGGCTCCCCCTCAATAGTCGCCATCTGCGTGCGACCTGCCAGCATGGTGTGGAACGCAGCGGCTAGCTCTTGGTGTTCAGCCGTGCGCCCAGTGAGTGGGAATTCCCACGCATCATGTGGCGAGGGTACTTCATGCAGCTTCGATTTGCGAACATGAGCAATCTGAGAACGGACGCGCTCGGCCAGCACCACAATCTCTGATGACGGCTCGGCGCTCAGCTCACGCTCCAGGATGCTTTGATAGCGCTCAAAAGCCAGTAAGGCAGCCGAGCGGTTCCCTAGCCCAGTGTGCAACTGCATCAGGCGAGTGTGGGCCGTCTCGTTGAGCAAGTCGTGCTCGACCCAACGGGTGGTAGTATCAAGCGCGTTCTCCAGTTCTCCTGCTTCGGTTTGCCACTCGGAGAGATGGTCGAAAATGGTATTCGCCTGGTGGCGCCAGCTTTCGCGTTGCAGGAGCAGCCAGTCCTCGTAGTCTGAGGTGCCAGGTAAAGAGAGGCCGTCCAGGAAGTTGCCCCGATAGCAGGAAGCAGCCTTATGCAGGTGGGCCAGATGGGTGCCCAGATCGCCTGACGAGCGATGGCGAACAAGTGTAAACGCCTTTTCCAGGGTCTGCGTATCTAACTCGAAATCAGAAGCAACATTGAAACTGAGCGTCTGGTGTTCAATCAGCACGTGTAGGGGTTGCAGCAGCACAGAACCAGAGCGCTCGTGAGAGGTTTCATCAAGCCTCTCCCGCAAATAGGACAGAGCTCGGCGTAACGAAGCTTTGCCTCGCTCTTCATCGCTTTCTGGCCAGAGGAGGGCCGTGATCTTGTCACGAGAGTGTATCCCTTGTTCCACGGCAAGGTAGGCTAGCAGTGCCAGGACCTTGCGAGTTTGAAAGGTGAGCGATTGCTCCGCGTGGCTCACTTCTGCCGTCCCGAGCAATCTGAGAATCAATCGGCCCATTTCACGTCTTTCTCACGATGATTTCCCGCTGATATGTTACGCTCCAGTCGAGGTGTAGAGAGATTGTATCATCTCCGACTTGGTGGAGGCAATCGCCAGATCCAGAGAGAATGCCTGTTTTTAGGCGCATGAAAGAAGAAAAAGGGCGAGCTCAACCTCACTTCTATGGCGCAGAGCACTGCTTCATGAGAAGCGCGACTTTCAGGCCCTGTTCGCTGCAATCGAGCAAGGCAAAAGACGTTTTGAAAAGGGAGATTCACGTATGAGTACCCATGCATTGAGATCATCAACCACGAGTACAGTCATTCCTGATCGTACGGTTTTACGTCGTCAATTGGAGGAAACACGTTCCGCCTTTCATACAGTGGTGGAGTCACTGACCGATGCCGACTGGCAGCGGAAAACCAGCTCGACGGCATGGACCATAGGGGAAGTGCTGACACATCTTGCGGATGCACTCGCTGGTACACCAGAGGCGATTGAGCATGTTCGCCTGGGGAAGAATTACCTGAATCCGCCATCGTTCCTGAGCTGGCTAGGTCCCCTGATCAATCGTAGGCTGGTAAAACAGAGCGCCCGTAGCCAGACTCGTGTATCGATTCTCGCCCGGTACGACAAAGCCCATACAGTGATGGTAGCGACAGTTGAGGGGATACAGGACGACGAATGGGGGCGAGGTGCCCATTGCTTCGGTGCAGGGTACAAAACGATCCTGGACCTGTGCCAGACACTGCCGAGCCACTTCCAGGAGCACGCGGCTCAGATAGGAGCATCAAGGTGAACCCATCTGTGCAGAGACAGAGACCTACGAAGCCGAGTGCTTCGTAGGCAAATCGACAAGGAGCATTAC
>JBAUOG010000714.1:0-3699 GCA_049579625.1 Bryobacteraceae bacterium | reverse complement strand
AAGATCGCGTCTCACCCCCGATGAGCGCGGGGTTTAGCCTTACGATGCTGCTTACGACGCCCTCAGGGGATGCTTATCCATTGAGCGCCTTGAAAGCCATGTACCAAGAAGCGGGATTTGTGGATGTGAGCGGTCAGCCGGTTCCGAATGGTCCGCATACAGTGGTGTTGGGAAAGCGGGCGTAAACGGATTAATCGCGTTCTGCCGGAGCCTTTACCCGTAGGGCACTCAGGAACAGTTTGCCGAAGAACTCACGGCGCCTCTCATCCAGAAACAGCCAGGACAACGCTCTCACCAGGGCCGGGGAATGGAAACTTGGGTCCATCTGGCGGCGCCGGTCCAGAATCCCAGCTAGCGTCTCGCGCGGTCTCTCGCGAAACTCATCGAGCATCGCGGTCTGGTGCACGCAGGAGATCGTGCAGAACGGCGCGCATCCTTTCTTAACGCTGGCTTCGCGCACGATGTCGGTCACCGTGTAGTCGTCCAATGGAATTCCGGGCCGCCCCCGCTGCTGTGAACAGTAATGCACCAAGCCTTCTTCGCAAATGTAAAGGAAACGGCCGCCTGCGCGGCAATGCCAGGCGGTAGGCACCGCGCGGCTGATGTTCTCCTGGAAGCTGTCGAAGTGCGCGAATGAAAAAAGCGATGTCTTAAGTTTCCGGAAGCGGTCGTACACCGTTTGCTGTTCCGCCGCCAGCGGCTTGAGTTGACCGGTGTGATCGTGCAGAATGCCGACAGTGCTCGTGAAGCCGAGCTCACGCGCCCGCTCGCCTACCGTGAAAGCATCCTCGGGATTTCGTATGCCCGCGCCCAGAACTGAGTTGATGGTGACGCCGAACTCGGCATGCGCAGCCAGCCATTCAAGCTTCCGATCCAGAACTTTGAGCGACTTCTTAGAGACCTCGTCTGGTAGCACGTTGTCGATGCTGATCTGCAGGTAGTCCAGTCCGGCACTATTCAACCGTTCGATGACTTCAGGCGTCAAAAGCAGTCCATTTGTGATGAGCGTCGCGATAGCGCCCCGTTCCCGGATCCGCCGAATGATTGCATAGAGGTCCGGATGCAGCGTAGGCTCGCCGCCGCTGAGCGTTATGATTGTCGTGCCCAATTCGCCGAGGCGATCAATGCGCCGCAACATCACATCCAGCGGCACCGGATTGGAGACTCTGTCGTACTCGTTGCAGTAGGTGCAATCCAGGTTGCAGCGGCGAATCGGCACAATCTGCGCGAGGATCGGGTGCGACGCCGATTGCATCGCACGCGCGAACATCCGTGTCTCCCGGAACGTTCTGCCGATCTTCTTGCCAAGTTTTCGAACTCTGCTCGCCATGCCGCTGTTCTCTCCCATTCTCCCAGTAAAGTTGGAATCCAGGGGGGAGAAGCCAACTTTGTAGACACTAGTCGCCAAGGCGATTCGGTGGATCGACGCTAACTCGTATGCCTTTGGGCCGCGGACGACTGGGAAAGCGCTCTGCCGGAACAGCCAGATCGCTGGCATCGCGATGTGACAGAATCGTGGGCGTCATAATCTCGATACCGGCATCAGCAAAAGCGTCCAGTACGTTGCGTCGCAGAGCGGCATAGCTCTCGAAAATTCCATCCGATGTCTTCGTCCACGCCCGCAGGTGGTATTCCACCGAGTAGTTGCCGAAGGATTGTTCCATCACGAACGGAGCTGGCTCCGTGGCGATCTCCTCCGTCCGGGTCGCCCCTTCGATGAGAAGCTTGTGCACCGTCCGCCAATCGACTTCGTAGCCGATCGTAGCAGGGACCGACACCGCAACGCCCCGTCCGAGGCCGTGGTTGCTGTAATTCGTGACCGAATTCGTTAATACCTTGCTGTTGGGAATCGCGACGTGCTGTTGACCCGCTGTCAGCACTCGGGTGACAAGAAGCGTTTTCTCGATCACCTTACCGTACACACCTTCGATCTGGACGACGTCGCCCACCTTAAATGCGCGTGCGTAAGTCAACAGGATGCCTGCCAGAATGTTTCCAATGACTCCGCTGGAGCCAAAAGTCACCAGCGCGCCGACAAACACGGAGAATCCCCGAAAAAACTGCGAGTCGGAGCCGGGCAGGTAGGGGAAGCTCACCATCAGCACGAGAAGAAAGAGGATGGTACGGCACAGCTTGTAGGTTGGATCCGCCCAATCCGCGGGAAATCGTTCGAGCACGATGGTCCCCTTCTGAATGGAACCGAAAAGGTACTTCAATCCCTTCAGGAGAATCCAACCGAACAGCAGTATGACAAATATGTAGCCGAGGTTGGGGACATAGTTCTCAATCGCTGTGGCTGCATCTCGAAGCGGCGCCTTAAGAATCGTGCGCAGAGCTCTGGTGAAAACCCGGGTCCGCGGGAAGTCGGCGAAGCCGGCAAAGAAGTACGCGAGAATCAGCACCGTCGCCAGAAGTTGACTGAACAAACGGATGCACACCCGGACGACTCGACTGGCGTGAAATCGGGGATTGGATTCGCCTGCCGTTACGCTGGCTCGGAGCCGGGCTTGCCAGACATCGATGCGTTTGTCAGCAAGCCGGCGCACCAAGCCAACGACGTGGATTGCCAGAAACAACATCAAGCTGACAATCAGGGCGTAATAAATGCCTACCAGCATCTCAGCCGGCCAGTCTAGGCCGGATTCTGGACGCAAGCCGCTGATGGCATCTCCCAACGCGGTCAGCAGCCGGTCGGCTGGGTCTCGCAGGAGGAGAAGCAAGATGAGCGCAAGCAGGTTTGCTGCGGAATATCGATACAGACGGCGATCGGGGAGTCCTCCGCGGTTCAGAAGGAAGGTGAGTATCCCCCACCTTGCAGCCGCCACCGCGGCAAAGAAGATCGAAGCTTGCAGGACAGACCGAAGTAAGCGAAACGTCGATTCGGCAAGGCCCCCGCCAGCATCAATCACTTGCATTCTTAACCCCCGACTACAGCTCGATTTTATCCAGAGTCTCAAACCGTTTTGGTGTTATCGTCGCTTCGGGTAGCGAATCCGCGGCATTCGTGACCAGTTCATATAAACGAAGAACTCCGCCAACAACGGGAATGTCTTTGCCTTTCAGCAAGGAGATAAGGGAGCACTGGTTACGGCTCAGGCAAGTTATTTGTACAACCAGGGACTGAATGACCGGGGGATGCAAGGCCAATTTACGGCGGGGTTCTTTGAGGACAGCAATTCATTCGCTACCCTTCCTGGCGGCAGTTCCAAGAGCGACGGCAACGCGGGCGTCTTCCTCCTCGGGCAGCAGATGGTATACCGGCCAGACGGACCAGGCACATCGCGCGGGCTTACAGTCTGGGCGGCTTGGGCTTATGGCCCGAAACAGTTGGTCAGTCCCATGCCGGTGTTCACCGGCGCCAGAGCCAGCTATCAGGGCTTGCTCAAGCGGCGTAAGCAGGACATCGTCAGCGTCGGCCTGATCTACGGAAAGACCAGTCAGTGGATCCCCAACTCCTCGTCAGCGAGAATGTTGGAGGCTAACTATCAATGGGCGCCCAAACGCTATCTGACGATAAGTCCCGATTTCCAGTACATCTGGGACTCAACCGGTAGGAATGGGCGCGGGGCTGCCATTTTCGGCGTCCAATTCGTCCTGACCTTCTAGAAGCAACCCACACCCTTCTTCCATCAGAAGCGTTGTCTGGGAACAATGTGACCCTCGCGCGGGCAGCAGGTGCGGCCGCTTCGTGAGGTCGTT
>JBAUOG010000713.1:0-1633 GCA_049579625.1 Bryobacteraceae bacterium | reverse complement strand
ATTCCGATCGTCATCGTATTGTCGAGACCCTCGGGGCTGCCGACAGCGAGCACAATTTGTCCCTGGCGGGGGCCCCTCCCAGCCGGGTTGAGCGGGATGACCGGCAGCCCGGACGCCTCGATCTTCAGAAGCGCAATATCTGCTTCACGATTTGCGCCGACAACCGCCGCATCCAGCACCTGCCGTTTACCTACCGGTTCGCGATTTGCTCCCACAACGACGGCATCCAGCAGTTTTTGTTTTTCTGCCGGCACCAGTGCATCTAATGCGTGGTCCGATTTCGGTGTGAGGATCACGCGGATCTTATGTGCATTCCGTACCACGTGCTCGTTGGTGATGATGTATCCCGAGGGATCGACGATGACGCCTGAGCCGACGACCCGGCAAGACGCTAAGGCCGCGGCATCTTCGCCCTTCGCTGAAATCGAACTACACCAGGACGAAACCTGCACCTGCACGACAGCCGGCGCTACTGTCGAGGCCAATTGCTCCAGTGCGCCGCTAAACTGAGCGAGCGCTCCTGGCTTGTCATCTGCCGCCCGCACACACGCTGCGAGACAAAAAGCGATTAAGAATCGTCGCATTTTCCATCTCTCCGCGCTCGTCATAGGTTCCCCGCAAGCCGCGCAAAGTCCGCTGCTGCTACGCCGCGGTCGTATTCCGCTGTCTTCCAGTGCATGGTCTCGGAAGCCATGATTCTAGTTTCTTGCGCCATGTTCAACTCCATGGATTTGAAACCAGCAAGCCGACCGCCGTTCTTGCCAACCCGCGCGTGATCGTCGAATCTCGGTTGCCAGTGCTTCGACACCCTCCACGTAATAGCTGGCGGTGACAACTACTCGACTGCAAGAGGCGACGGGATTTATGTACGCCTGTGGGGGAAACCTGCGCGGCAACTGGCGTGGCAGCGTCAGCTACCAGTGCAGAGTATCGAGGCAACCACTCGTTCATGAGCAGTTTTCGTGCCCGATAACACCGCGCTCACTGATCGCACTTCGTATTAAGCGTCCGCAGGTGACTGCCGACACTGGTCACATGCCGGGCAGAATGCCGAGTGTCGGCACAAGCCCATGTCGGAGTCGAGACGTATCGGGCGGTCTAGACACGTCTTCTTCAGATGGTTCGCTCCCAAGCCGATGGAACCAAAACTGCTCATAACTTGATAGAAGGTCCGGAATAATCCGGCAACAATTATGCGCTACCAAACTGTTTTATCGAAAATAATAGGCCGGACACTTCGGTGTCTCATGCCGCTGGTTTGCTTTACCGCAAGCCTTATGTCTCAGGATGGCAACCAAGCCAAAGGTCCGGTTTCCACCTCCGGAGTGCAAGCCACGGCCATCTTAGGCCTCGAAGGTATTTCGAACAACGCGACCGGAGAACTCTCAATTCAGGGCGATGCCTTGGTTTTTAAGCCAGCCGGGGGTCCCATCGCTCGGATACCGATTGGTTCCATCCAGGGCGTCTTTCTCAGTCAGGAAGACAAAGAGGTGGGCGGGACGCCGATGGCCTTGGGCCGGACTGCTGCACCATTCGGCGGGGGACGAGTGATTGGGTTATTCGCTCACAAGAAGTACGACTTTTTGACAGTGGACTACCTCGATTCCAACGGAGGTCTTCACGGAGCGATCTG
>JBAUOG010000712.1:0-4945 GCA_049579625.1 Bryobacteraceae bacterium | reverse complement strand
CTATAAAGCCTCCTTCGCCGCCGATGCGGAGGGCCGCGTTATCGTCAAGCGCCTTCCCTTCGGCCTCTACACCGTCACCGTGAGCCAATCCGGCTTCGCTTCCTACTCGCAATTGCTCGACATTCGCTCGGCACTGCCGAAAGACCTCAAGCTGAAGCTGGCCGTCGAGCAAATCCAAACCACGGTTGAAGTCAGTGCTGATGAAACGCTCATCGATCCCTTTGCCACCAGCAGCGCCAAAAAGATCGGCCGCGACATGATCAGCGACCGCGTTTCCGCACAACCCGGCCGGGGCCTCGCCGACATCATCAATCAGGAACCCGGCTGGATGTTTGAAGCCAACGGCATCCTGCATCCCCGCGGCGAAGAGTATCAGGTCCAGTACGTCATCGACGGGATTCCGATGACCGAAAACCGGTCCTCCGCCTACGTGGCGGATTTCGATCCCGCCGTGGTACAGGAAATGAGCGAGACCGTCGCCGGATTCCCGGCGGAATACGGCCGGAAGATGGGCGGCGTCATCGAAGTGCAGACCGCTCGCGACAGCCGGCCCGGATTCCACGGCACCGCCGTCTTGGGTGGCGGCAGCTTCGACAACTTGAACGGTTACGTCGAGGGCCAGTATGGCTTCGGCCCGAACACCATCAGCATGATCCTGGCCGGCGCGACCACGAACTGGTTCCTCGATCCGCCCGCCACCCAGAACTACACCAACCATGGCGCCACGGGCGATTTCCTCGCCCACTACGAACGCGATATCGACGAAAAGAATCGCATCGGCGTCAGCGTGACGCGCAATCAATCCAAGTTCCTGGTGCCGAATGAGATTCCACAGGAGGAGGTCGGCCAGCGCCAGGACCGCCAAAACTACGAGAGCGCGGCTCGCTTCAATTACCAGCACATTTTCTCGCCCACCGTGCTCGGCAACTTCGCCGGCATGCTGCGCGACATCACCGCCCGCTATTGGTCCAACGATCTATCCACGCCCATGATTGCCGGCCAGGACCGTGGTTACCACGAAGCCTACGTTAGGGGAACTGTGTCCGTTCATGCGGGCATTCATGAATTCAAGTTCGGCGGCGAAGCCGATTTTGCGCAGATCGAGGAGAACCTCAATTACTTAATCACCGATCCCTCCCAATTCGATCCCCAAACACCGCTCACCTTCAACTTCTACGGCCACTCTCCCGACCGTGAACAGTCTCTCTTCGGCCAGGACGAAATCCATTGGAAGAATTTCGCCCTCTCGGCCGGGCTCCGTTTCGACCACTACAGTCTGTTGGTCCACGAGGTGGGCTGGAGCCCTCGCATCGGGCTCGCCTACTACTGGCCCTGGGCCAAGGCGAATTTTCATGCGGCCTACGACCGCATCTTTCAAACCCCGGCCTTCGAGAACATCCTCGTCTCCAGCTCTCCCCAAGCCATCAGCCTCAACCCCGAGTTGTTTCTTCGCCTGCCGGTCCAGCCGGCTCGCGGCAATTATTATGAGGCCGGCTTCGCCAGAGGCTTGCTCGGCAAAGTTCGCATCGGCGGCAACTTCTTCTGGCGTCGCTATCACAATTACCCCGACGACAACCTGCTGTTGAACACCGGCGTCAGCTTCCCCATCAGCTTCGCGCTCGCCAATATCTACGGCACCGAGGCCAAAGTGGAGATTCCGCACTGGGGCCCCGTGTCGGGCTATGTCGCTTGGACTCACGAGCGCGGCAACGGCTACTACCCAGTCACCGGTGGCCTGTTTCTCGGCGCCGATGCCTCGCAGGCCATTGGACAGACCAGCGGCGTCTTCCCGGTCTCGCAGGAAGAGCGAAACGCTGTTCGTGCTCGCTTCAGGTACGACATCAATCCGCGATTCTGGTTATCCATGGGAGCAACTTACGACAGCGGCCTCCCGGTCGATTTCAACGGCACCGAAGCGGACGCCGCGGCCCAAGGATATCCGCAGGCCATCCTGAATCGCGTCAACTGGTCCGATTCGCGCGTCAGGCCCTACTGGTCCGTCAACGCATCAGCGGGCATCATTCTACGCAAGAACGAAAAGTTCCCGATCCGCTTCCAGATCGACGGCGTGAATCTCCTGAACGGACTGAACCTGATCAATTTCGCTGGCCTGTATTCCGGCACAGCCGTTTCCATCGAACGCTCCGTCAACGCCCGCCTCCAGTTCGACTTCTAGCTAGCTAGACTTGGACACCGTGCTTGGACCGCCACTCGCGGCAAATAATGGCTACAGACGGCCGAAATTGCAGTGAAATAGCGGGCACAGAGAGTTGATTTACGAATCCATGCTCTGAGCCATCTGCTAACTAACACTCCACAGCGCATTCGTCGTTTTGTCCCAAGCCAGCGCTTCCAGCTGACACAGCAGACCGCACCTCATGCCGTGCGAGCGTCTCGGGCACGCCAATCCAAAGCACGAGCCACGCCACCACCCCCAGCCCCAGGAAGCTCACCGAATACCCGTATCGCTGCACCAGATAGCCTGCGAAGGTTGTGCTCACAGACGCGCCAATACCAACCGCCGTCGCCAGCCCACCTTGCGTGATGTTGAAGCGACCCGTGCCGCGGGTCAAATCTGCGATCACGAGTACGGAAACCACGCCGAAAATCGCATTCGCGACGCCGTCCAGAACTTGGATACCCACCAGCAGCGGCACGGAGGTCGTCAGGGTATACAGCACACCCCGAATCGGTAGCACGCAAAACCAATCAGCAGCAGCGGCTTTCGCCCCCAGCTGGCCGCCTTGCCCCCGATCCAGACGGCCGAAACCGCAATCACGAATTGCGTTACAATCACGCACGCTGACATGAACGGGGCAGCCATCTTCGCCCGGCCATGCGCCAGCATCTCACCAAGCTGTGGCAACATCGCGGCATTCGCAAAATGAAATAGAGCTATACACGCCCCAAACGTCAGCAACCTTCGGTCGGAAAGCAGCGCTCTCAGGCCGGAGGCGCCGTCCTTCTCGCCCTCGTCACGTGCTCCTCGCGACCGTCCGTAGTCAATCTTGGTCGGATCAATTCCCCGAAGGCAAGCCAGACAAGGTATCGCCAGCGCCGGTACGGCAAAGAAGATGGCGCGGTTTGAGATCCAATACCCGATCCCGCCCATCGCCAGCGCTGCCGCGACATTTCCCGCTGAGTTGAACGATTGATTCCGTCCAAAGCGCCGGTCGAATTCCTTCGCGCCTACCAGACCGAGCGTAATGGCCGCCACCGTCGGCATCAGGACCGCACCCAGGGCGCCCAGCACCACTTGGGATCCGGCCACGTACCAGAATGCTGGACGGAGCGCGAGCATCAAGGCTGCGCCGCTCAAAATGACAACCCCGATGCCAAGCAGAAGTCGTTTGCGGTGCGTGGCATCCACCAGCGCACCCCCGGGGGTCCGGGCAACTACACCAGCCAAGCCGCCGCATGTGAGAACGATCCCCACCTGTTGCGGGTTCCAATGGTTGGCCGCCAGGTAAACGGCAAGAAACGGGCCGACGCCAGTTTGCACATCAGCTAAAAAGAAATTCAGCCAGTCCAACGCCCGAAGAGTGCCTTTACCGGCGTCCGCTTTCATGGCTCTTTCGACAGCATCTGGCGTACCAGAGCCAAAGCCTCACCTTGTATCAGATCGAGGACACTTGCCCCGTCACCAAAGTGAACAGGCGTCGTTCGATTGGGGATACGCAAATCCCCCGCCGTGAATTAACCAGCGACCGAAAAGTGCGACAGTAATTGTTGGGCCTGCTAGTCCGTCAAATGTCACGCAGCAAGTTCGTTCTCACCGCCGCCGCACTGCTCCTATCGCTGGTCAGCTTTACCCAGCCCGGTCTTTCGCAAGCCGGCACCGCTCTCACCGTTGAGAAGCGATTCGTAATCATCCTGATTGGCCCAACCGGCAGCGGCAAAACAACACAGACCGAAATCCTCAAGAAGAACTTCGGTCTGCCGGCAATATCCGTGGACGATCTCATCCGCGATAATCCTTCCCTTCTCACTCGACCGAACAGCGCGTCAACAAAAACCACTGGTACCAAAACCTCAGCCAAAGGCGTCACCACCCCGCCGCAAGCGAACCCCGCAATGGACCCTCTCGTCGACGCTGCCTTGCGTAAGCTCGATCTCACCAAGGGTGTGGTTCTCGACGGCTATCCCGCCAGCAAGGAGCAGGCCGACCACCTCGCCGAACTGGTTCGTACCAACGCCTTGCCTCCACCCATCGTGATTCAGCTGGATGTGCCCGACGACGTAGTTCTTGAACGTCTCAAGAAGCGCGAGCGCGCGGACGACACGCCCGAGCTCATCGCTCAGCGCCTCAAGCAATATCACCGCGAACTGGACATGGTACGCGCCTATTACCCTAAGGCCAACATCTGGACCATCGACGGCACGCGCTCCATCAACGACGTGGCCGCCACGATCCGCTCCATCCTAAACGACGAACTGCCGAAACATCCCCCAGGTGACGCACCGCCCCAGTAAGCTCGCTTGTGGGCTAATTCGGAGACACCTGAACAGCTACTTTCTGCAGAATCTGGGAGGTCCTTGTATCCACCAGATAGAACACCATGCCGTCCGTAACCCACTTTCCGGTTGTGGCGCCTCCGACGTATGCTCCGCTGGCAAACAGGGGTCCCGTTGGCGAACCTATGTGAACCTCCACACAATGCGAGGAGGTGCACGTTTCCGGGGGTGCGCTCCAACTGAGATTGGCGATCCCTAAACCAGAACCGTCCCCAGGGTTGATCCGTTGTGGAGTCGCTGTCAAGGCAGCCGGATCAGGCCGAACGTGTGCCGTAGCTATGCCAATTGTGTTCGCCAGCGTTAGCGGCTTCCCGTTCGTTACATCCTGCATGAAGAACTGCATCCCCTCGGTTACCCAACTACCGGTGTCTGCGCTCCCGCTTCCAATCGCGCTCGCGAAGAGGGCCCCGGATGGTGAGCCGACATGGAT
>JBAUOG010000711.1:0-6794 GCA_049579625.1 Bryobacteraceae bacterium | reverse complement strand
GATATATTGAAACCGTTCCTCGCCGCGGCTACCGGTTCGTCGCCCACGTCGAAGACATCGGCCCCAATGCAGAAGCATCGCAGCCAGCGCCGGCGGTGGCTGACACTAACAGCATTCCCGCGCAGCCTGCCCGCCATAAGCCTCGGTGGCTGTACGCTGCCGCCGTCGGCCTGCCTATCATTGCTGTCGCCGTTTTCTGGCTTACGCGGCCGTCGCAGGCGCCGAAACAAAAGCCTGAAAGTTGAGCGATTATGGACCCGACTTACTCGTGGCGTGTGGTGTTCATGGTGCTGCTTGCCCCAGTTCTGGTTGTAGCTCAGCATCCCGATGCCGCCACGCAGCGCCAATCAGATGACGCTCGGGGCATTCTCGAGAAAGTGGGATCCACCTATCGGACAGCGTCCAGCCTGGAGCTCAAGGCCACACGGATCCAACAAGCGCCGGACGATCAATCGGAAAACAACATCGACCGAATGCCGTTTACTCTGATTACGGCGGGTGGCAAGTTCCGGTGGGAGCAAGAAAGCAAGGCGGGTACCTTTATCCACGCGTTTGACGGCAACCAACGTTGGATGATGTCCGCTTCCAATGAACTTCCTAATGAGTATAAGTACGCTCCGCAAGATGGCAAACCCGTTGACCCCTTCGAGTTTGATGTTCAGGTGAACCTGCGGACGCCTGCGAGCCAACTCAAGGAAGCCAGGATTACGGGCAAAGAGGTTCTGGAGACCGACCTGGGGAAGCGGACGTGCATCATAATCGAAGCCCGCTATGAAGGGCCGCTCAAGGGATATCCCCAAGTCGAGGCGGGCGCCACGACGTTCTGGATCGACCCCGAATCCTACTTCGTCTGGAAGATGAGAGTGCCCTTCGTCACTGACTTTGGGAATTCGGTAAAGCTCCCCCTCATTGTAACCACCGTCTACTCCAGCATTCGGATGAACCTGAAAGTCCCGCCGGAAACGTTTGCACCGCCGCCCCCGGGAGTCAAGACGGACAGCGGTGAAGCGGCCCGAGAGCGGGCAGTGCGGGCGCAGAATGCCACGACAATGTCGCAATGGGAGGCTCAACTCGAAAAGGACCCCGATAATATTCGCCTTCGTTCGGAGCTGATCGGAGAGTATCTCAAGTTATCGTGCACCGACCCTGCGGCCGAGAGAGCTTTGATAAGGCACGTCCTGTGGATGGTCACGAACCAGCCGGAGAACGAGTGGTTGGCGAATCGGGCGCTCGCCGTGAAGCCGGGGGAAGATTACGACGCTATCGAAAAGGCTTGGCTCGCGCAGGTCAGCAAGCCCGATGTGACGCCGCAAGTGTTGGCCATTGCAGCGAACTTTTTTCGTCCTCTGAAACCAGCGCGCTCGCTTGAATTGCTGGCAAAAGCGCGGGCGCTTAACCCCGGAAACTTGATGTGGGTTTTCATGATTGGCAACATTTACGCGTTTCAAGTCATCGGCGTAACAGTGGATAGCCAGCAGGCTGAGCAGGTCAAAGCGATGCTGTTCGCCTCCCACGACACGGAGCTTCTGGTGGCCGTCGCCGGGGCATTGTTTCAGGGCCGCGGAGCACCCGCTGCAATTCTGGTGGGACGGCAGGATGAGATTCCGTCGCTGGCAGCCCGCCAAGCCGAAATTGCGCCGTTGGCGGAGGAGCTCCTCAAGCGCGCGCTTTCACTTGGGCCCACGAAGTGGCATGACCCGCTGGCGCAATTCTATGTGGAGCAGGCTGACTATGCAACGGGCGAGGTGCGGAGGAGCTATCTTCACATGGCCATGCAGGAGTTCGACGCCGCGGCCGCGACCGATCCCGAAGCTGTGTCCGCCCTCTCGCCTTCGAGATACCCGCAGATTGCGATCGAAGCCGGTGAACTCGATAAAGCCCAGGCATCCGCCGAGCGCTGCCTGGCCGAAATCCCGACCCTCAAATCCGATAAGGACATCAATATTCACCGGTGTAATTTGATCCTGGGCGGAGTGGCCCTGCGGCGCGGCGACCTGAAGCGCGCCGGCGAGTATTTGTTGACTGCCGCGCGAGTCGGGGGCACTGGCACCGTGCCCTTCGCCGGTCCAAACATGATTCTGGCGAAGGAGCTGCTGGAGAAGGGACAACGCGATGTCGTGCTCGAATACTTTCAGCTGTGCGGTAAGTTCTGGCCTGCCGGAAGCGGCCAACTTGCGCGCTGGACTGCACAGGTGAAGGCGGGCGAGATCCCTCAGTTCGGAACGAATCAGGGGTATTGAGAGGGACCATGATGTTTCCGTTGCGAGCCCGCCGTTTTTTCCGAGTGAAGCGGTGGTCTGCGGTAGGCCTTTGGGTTTGCTCCTGCTTACCCGGGCTTACACTGGCCCAGGATGGAAAGTCTGATCAAGTCAGCGACTTGATCCTGCAGCTCCAAAGCCCTCAATCCGCCACCAAGGCGAATGCGGCTTATAAGTTGAGTGAGATCAAAGATCCCCTGGCCGGAACGCCGCTACCGCAACCCATCGGTACCATAGGTCCAAACTCTCTGGCGCAGGCCACCGTTACGGTGCCGGGTTCGGTCGGCGCGCCAGGGACCCTCAGTCAGTTTACGTCGACAGGAACTTATACCGGCGGCACGGCGGGGTCCGGCGAGCGGATTTGGCTCCCCTGACTGGAAACACCAAAAACATTTGCCACGGCCGGGCTGATAACCCGATCTGGCAGCCTGCCCGACATTTAGAAATTGAACCTCAAGCCGAACTGAATGACTCGCGGCAGGTTATATTGACCGGTCACTTGCCCAAAGCTACCGCCACCGCAGCAACTCGTATTGGGCGGATTGAATTGCACACGATTGAAGATGTTGAAGAACTCCGCACGGAACTGCAGATCAAAGCGGCCTTCCGGGCCAATCGCCGTGTTCTTGAAGAAGGCCATGTCGAAGTTCTTCACCCCGTCGGTACGGATGTTCGGCTCTGTGCGTGAATCATTCCCGTAGCTGTAATCCGTCGGGGCCACGAATGTCGCTGTGTTGAACCAATGGGCCAATTTGTCGTTCAAACTGCCTGTGGTCAGAGACTCATTGCCAACTCTATTCGCTAGGGCACAGCCAATGTTGGGGATTCCGGAGTTGCTCAGCAAGCCCGGACACCCGCCAATGATGATTGGGAAGCCGCTCGAGAAGGTGATGATGGTATCGAATCCCCATCCCCCAATAATCGCGTTGGTAACTCCCTTCGCGTTACCCAAAAACTTCTGGCCTTTGCCAAACGGAAAGTCCAGAACGGACGCGACGACCAAGCGCTGCGGAACATCGAATCCGTCCAGGCTGCGCGCGCCTTTGAGGTTATACACGTTGGAGTCGCCCCAAGTTGGCGAAGCGGCTTCCAACCAATTGATCTCCGAGTTGGTGTTGTCAATGAGTTTAGACACCGTGTACGTCGCAAGAATCTGCGCATTCCCGGAAAAGCGTTTCTGAAACGTCATTTGGAGCGAGTTGTAACTCGAGTTCCGGTTATTGGGCTCGGCCATACCTACGTCATCGAACTGGGGATAAGGCAGAAGTAGCTGACCTGCCTTGACGGTCGGATTCGCGCCGATATTACCGGACTGCATCACTCCGTAGAACGGATTGTGGACCTGAACGGTCAGGGCTGCCGCCTGCGCGGCGTTCTGCGGCACATATTGCGGTAGCATTTGGTCCAAGTCCTGGTTGTGCATAGGCAGGTTTGTACCTTTTGACCCGGCGTACGCGACGGTGAGAATCATATTACCGGGCAGCAACTGCTGGACGTTGAAGTTCCATTGCTGAACGTAGGGAGCCCGGTAGTTGTTTAGCGGAGCCGAGTTTCCTGCTCCTTGTACGTTGATAAAAGCCTGGTTGGCGCCGGGGGGACCGTTGATTCCGGTTGGGAATGGATTGGACAGCGTATTCTTCGGTGTAACGCCATCGGCCTGTGTTGTAAGCCACGGGTTGGTAATGGAATTGATGAATAGATTATGCGGAGCATCGTCCCAGCGCACATCAACCGGGAGGTAGAAGATGCCATACCCGGATCGGATCACCGTATTCGGAGCGAGCTGGTAGGAGAGGCCGACACGCGGGCTGATGTGGTTCCAGGCGGGGAAGGCCTCGCGGGCTTTATGGTTCGACGTGTTCACCAAATCGTACGCGCCCTTCAGATTGGGATCGCCGACTTGGGCAGCAATCGGGCTCGTTTCGGTCTGGTTGAAGACAACGATGCGATTGTATCGCTCTGTCCAGTCTTGCTGTAAGTCAACCCGAAGTCCGAGATTCAGAGTGAGCTTGCGGGTCACTTGGTAGGTATCGCCCGCGTAGAACGCTCCATAAAGCGTCTGGTCCGCTGTCTTGGCGGGCTCTGAAGCGTTGCTGCTGTTGCTTTGCCCGTAGCCTAGCATGAAGGAAGCCCACCCAAGCCCCGATGAGATTCCGGGGGTACCGGCATTGGGGTTGCCCGCCGTCATGCCGGCATCAAAATTGTATAGCCCCGCAGGTTGATTACTCTGGTAGTAGTTATTCTGGAGCGCCCGATACTCGCCGCCGACCTTGAAGAGGTGCTTGCCCCACAGGTGCGAGACGGAACCCTCGTAGCTGTAGGTGTTGTCAAAAGCGCCGATGCCGCTGCCCGTTCCAGCCGCGCACCAACTGGGGCCCCCGTAGCGGTTGTCCCCGGGCACTTGCGAAACGCAAACGGTTGGAATATGAGTATAGGTCATTTCCGGCGCCAGTGCGGCCCAATTCGGGCCGAACTTCGACATATCAATGCCTTCGCTAAGCGGCGTTCGTACATAGGCATAGCGGGTGAAGCCGGCTCGCAGGTCGAGGACCGTCGCGGGTGAGAAGGTATAGGTGTCAGCCAATACGGCTTGATTGGTATTGGTGTTTTCCGTGCAGCGATCGCTGCAAACCTGGAAAAAGGGGCTGTCGGGAAGGGACAACACGTGCGAATAAGTGTACCGCGCAAAGAGTCTTTGCTTCTCACTGAAGTCGTAGTCGGCTCGCTCATTCACCTGGTTCACATTACCGCCCGTGCTGTAGTTCTCGGCAAAGTTACCGAACGAGTTGTTCGACTGATTGGGCATCGGGAAATAGTTGAGCAGCGCCTGTGCGGTGGGGTCCAAGCGGGTAGCGGGAATGATATTCCCGGCGAACTGTGTCCGGCACGCTGGGCCGCCGGAAACGCAGTGGGTACTGGTCATCGCATCGTAAATCGGAAGCACCGAACCGCTTGCGGAATTTTGCGTTGACCCGACTTGTGAAAAGTTTCCTTGCCGCTCCAAGGCGGTGGGAACCCATTGCGTCAGCGAACTCCCCTTGCGCAGCCGGAAACCCTCATAGCTGGTGAAGAAAAAGAGCTTATCTTTGATAATGGGCCCTCCCACATTGCCGCCAAACTGGTTCTGCGTGAAGGCAGGACGCGTGACACCGCCTGCGTTATTGAAAAAGCCGTTCGCGTTCAGCACCTTGTTTCTAAGAAACTCATAAGCCGTACCGTGGAAGGCGTTCGTGCCTGACTTAATGGAAAGATTGATAACGCCGCCTGCAAATCGCCCGAATTCCGGGCCCAAGTTGTTGGTCTGGACTTTGAATTCCTGAACCGCATCCTGCGTCGGTATCAGCGTCACCACGTTCAGATAGGCCCCGTTCGTGGGCACGCCGTCAATGAGGATCTGGCTCTGGCCTGCCATGCCTCCACCGATCTGAAAGTCTCCCGCGGCAAAGGGATTGGCGCCTACCGGATTGCCGGTTGAGGAATTTCCAGCAGACGGTTGACCTTGGGGCACAACGCCCGCCGTCAAGGCCACCAGCGCCAGCGGATTACGGCCATTCAGGGGTAACTCGGTCGTCGTTCGGGATCCTATCACTTGCCCAAGTGAGGTGTTTTCCGGCTGGAGCTGTACCGTCTGGGCCGTCACCTCGACGGTCTGGCTTAACTCGCCGACTTCCAGGGCAAGATCGATCCTCAATCCGGCTTCGACCTCCACGATGATGGGCTCGCGAACCAGTTTCTTGAAGCCGGCTTTTTCCGCCTCGATCCGATAGTTTGCCGGCAGGAGATTAACAAATGCATAATTACCCGAGTCGTTCGTTTGGGCGTTCCGCTTGTCTCCGCGAGCGATGTTCGTCAAAGTGACCGAAACACCGGCTACGGAGGCGCCGCTGCTATCGGTGACGGTCCCGGAAATAGTTCCATAGACGTTCTGGCTCCAAGCGGCGGGTGACGTAAGTGCCAGGAAGATTGTCGCAACAAGAATTACAACCGTAAGCCGTCTTACTTCGGACATTTCTTTTCTCTCCTTGGAGCAGTCCACTAACGTTGCACGAACCTAGCTATGATGCCGTAACTCAGGACAACAGAAGAAAGAATAACCAGACGGGATGCGAGACCCCCAGTCTGGCTCCAGATACTACATCTACTAAGTGAACTTGTCAATATCAAAACAGTAACGTGTTTCTACACCAGTTGCTCTGATCGGGAACTGCTTTTACACGGCGATGATGATGAAAGCGCATACATTCAAGTTAGAGAATCTGCCCGCCGACGTAAACCCGACAAGAAATCTGGGAATGACTAAGATGCGGAGTGCTAGCGGGCTGCTGAAAACGGCCAAGAACCGCTCCCCTGTAAAGATGCTGTTTACGCTACTGATTCCGCTGCATCCGCTCGCTGACGCTCGCGGTTGCTCTGAAAACACTTGCTTGGGAGGCCTTAGGAATCCCGCGGTTGACGAGCTTTTTCGCGTTTGGGGACACACCTACAGCGCGCACGGCGAGCTGGCGCTCCGCCGGCGCTTTGAGACGCTGGAAGTGG
>JBAUOG010000710.1:0-4585 GCA_049579625.1 Bryobacteraceae bacterium | reverse complement strand
CTGAGGCGCCACGGATTCATGATAGTGCTGAACACTCACCTGTTGTTCCTGCTGGTAAGAGGGCCATTCGAACGAATCTACGCTGAGTGCCCGAACCACCCGTTCCGTGTTGTTCCGGGCCGAATCGACCAAGTGCCCAACGATCTCCACCCGCGACCATTTGCCGAGTGCTCGCCGCTGCTGCCAGCCTTTGGGTGACCAGCCGCTGGTGGCATACTCGACGTCGACGATCAAACGCTCAATCTGGGCGGGGATTCCAGCGAAGTCCATATCACTTCGCAGTGTACCGAGCTAATTTCGACAAGCACGGCCACCGGCTCCGCCATCCGGACTAGTGTGCTTCCTGATGAGATAAGCTGTATTGAATCAGACGCATGAGCACGGCTCGACGCGATTCTTTGGCTGCCGGGACCAGGGCTGCAGAGAATATGGCACAGGCACAAGATCACCATCACGACCATCAGGCCGTCCCGTCCGATGTCGCCTTGCGCGTGAAAGCGCTCGAATCGTTGTTGGTTGAAAAGGGGCTAGTGGATCCGGCGGCGCTCGATGTGCTCGTTGACACGTTCGAACATAAGGTGGGTCCACGCAATGGAGCGCGGGTAGTCGCGCGCGCCTGGGTTGACCCCGGCTACAAGCACCGTCTGCTGACGGATGCTCCCACGGCCATCGCTGAAATGGGTTACACCACCGGGCAGGGTGAACACATGATGGTGCTCGAGAACAGTCCCCTGGTCCACAACCTGGTGGTGTGTACTCTCTGCTCGTGTTACCCGTGGCCGGTGCTTGGACTGCCGCCGGTTTGGTACAAGTCTGCGGCTTACCGGTCGCGCGCAGTGATCGACCCGCGAGGCGTGTTGCTCGAGTTCGGCACCCATATCGACCAAGATGTGGAAGTGCGTGTTTGGGACAGCACTGCTGAGTTGCGTTACATCGTGCTTCCGGAGCGTCCGGCGGGTACGGAAGATCTAAACGAAGAACAACTCGCGGCGCTGGTCACGCGCGATGCCATGGTGGGGGTTACTAAACTGGCACCACCGGGAGAGGGCGCATGAACGGCATCCACGATATGGGCGGCCTGCAGGACATGGGCTCCGTTCAACTTGAGAGGGACGAGCCAGTGTTCCATGCGGCTTGGGAAGGACGCGTGTATGGGATCAACGCGTCGCTCCGAGCCATTGGCAAGTGGAACCTGGATGCGTGGCGTTACCAGATCGAACTGCTACCCCCCGTCGATTACTTGCGGATGACCTATTACGAGCGGTGGCTGCGGATCAATGAGCAACTGCTTGTGAATCACGGGCTCGTCACAGCGGGGGAACTCGAAACCGGCACGCCGGATCCCGACTCGGCGAGAGGAGCACCAGCGTTGACGGCCGCCGTTGCAGCTCGCCAGCTGGGCCGTGGTGTTCCTTCGAGCGATGACCCCAACTTGCCGCCTCGATTCGAGGTCGGTCGGCAGGTACGCGCTCGCAACATGAACCCAACCGGACACACGCGGCTCCCTCGCTATGCCCGAGGCAAATTGGGCACCATCACGCGGGATCACGGCGTCTACTCCTTTCCCGATACCAACGCGCATTATCAGGGCGAAAAGCGGCAGCATGTTTACTCCGTTCGTTTTTCCGCTCGCGAGCTTTGGGGCGAACAGGCATCGGTCCGGGACTCCGTTCATCTGGACATGTGGGACGACTACCTTGAGCGCGCCTGACCTCAATCTGCCGCAACTGCCGCGCGATGCCGGCGGGCCGGTGTTCGCCGAGCCATGGCAGGCCCAGGCGTTCGCGATTGCCGTGAGACTCTCCCGGGAGGGCCACTTCACCTGGAAGGATTGGGCCGACGCGCTGGCCGCTGAACTCAAAGCCGCAGCGGATCGTGGCGAGCCCGACGATGGCTCCCAGTACTATCACCATTGGCTGGCAGCGCTAGAGAAACTGGTGGTTGCGAAACAGCTAACCGACCCTGCTACCTTGCTTGCTCGAAAAGAAGCCTGGGCGGACGCTTACCGGCACACACCGCATGGTAAGCCTGTCGAACTCGCGGCAGTGAAGGGTCGCGACGAGCATTTGTAGTTTACGTCGCCGAAGCGCTAACTAAAAACCCCAACCTTTCGGTTGGGCTTTTGTTGTTCATAATCGGGCGACGTCCTGCTCTTTTCTTCCGTGCACTTTCAAGGTTGCTTTTGAAGCCGGGAGTCGACCTCAGCCCAGAGCTCGCCGACGGGGACGGGCGCCAGCCGGGGGCCAGCGGTGAGTTCAACGGCGATTCGGGGTTCCGGTTGATCTAGTGACATTTGGTAGGCTATGCGCTGTTCGGGATCGATGATCCAGACGTATTGAACTTTCCAATCGATGTAGTGGGCAGCCTTGGCAATTATCCGCTGGAGGCTGTCAGTTGGAGAAAGTATCTCGATCGCGATCTCAAATGGCTCCGCGGGGTAGGTGGTCTCAAACGGGGTCGGATTGGCGATGAGGTCCGGAATCGGCTGTGCCAGGTTTGAGAGCTTCAAGCGCACTTCGGAGGCAGGGACGTAGCCACGGCGAAGAAGGAGATAGCCAAGGATGACCTGGACAATTCCATGGAGGAGCGTGGGCACGGACTTCTCAAAGGCCTCCCCAAACCAATACTCATGGTACGGCTTGCGATCGCCGAAGCGATCTTCGAATTCCTGGAGGCTTAAGAATGGGAGCGCTGCCGCCATGAATCTATTATCGGTTAGAGTATCGATTCAAAGCAAAAAGCCCAACCTTTCGGTCGGGCTTTTGTGCTTCGCTCATCCCGGAAAAACTACTTCACTCCGTAGCTCTGGACAAACTCTGCCAGGACCGCATCCGCCGCGGTGGTTGGATGTTCCTGATCCCAGAAAAGAAACTGATTCGGGTTATGCGATGCGCACGTCGCGAGACCGTCCGGGCCGCACCATGCCGCGTCCTTCACGTTCACAAACCCATACTTCCCAGGATTGGCCACTATGGAATTGAACAGGGAATGCGTGTTCACGACCTTGATGTCGATTCCATATCGAAGTTTCAGGCGAGCAGCATTCACGTCCATTTCCGCGTTAAATATCAGCGCCGCGTCGTTGGCCGCTGCCTTTCCCAGGATACGGTCCAACAGGTTCGAGTTGTCGTTGAAAGAGGGAACCTGACCGAGCGGCGGCAGATTTAGCCAAAGGAAGTGCTTGGCTCCCGCGCTCGCGAGAACAGCGGTATCGGCGGCAACCGCATCAGCGGCGCTCTTCGCAACGGTGGGAAACGTGAGCAAAGTCGCGGTTGTCCCTAATGCCGTGTAAATGTTGTTCGCGCCCGCCCAAAAGACATACAGGTTACCCGCCGAAGCGTGGGTGCCGTTGAAGGCGAGAAACAGCCCGACCTGATCGGTCGTGCCAGGAACCTGAGCGTATCCCGGTGCCAGAAAGCCTGTGGCGGAGAAGCTTGGATTGCTGCCGGCTATTGCCGAACCAACGGCGAAGTTAGTGGCTGAGTAGTTTATGGACAGAACGCCGAGTGAGGGACTCATTAGGAACGGCTGAGGATCGGGAAGAGACGCGAGGGCAGCAAACTGATCGATCCAGAGGCCGAATGGTCCGCTGGTGGCAGGGGTCGTTTTCGGGCCATCGGTGGCCGCATTCGCGGCGTAATTGCCCAGCGTCAGGCCGGCGGCAGCCAAAGCGGCAGCCGCATTTCCGTTGTCGGACAGGCTATCGCCGAATACAACAAGCGGGTAGTTGGATTGGGCCTGAACAGGATGCTGCAGGGACAGGCCGAGAATGACGATCGCAGCACGAAGGAGATGGAATCGCATGTCGGATAGAAAAACCTCGGATGACACGGTACCACACTTTCGGTGGGACACAAACGCAAAAAGCCCAACCTTTCGGCTGGGCTTTTTGATTGTTTAATCGGGCGACTTCCTACTCTCCCACACACTTGCGCGTGCAGTACCATCGGGGCTGGGAGGCTTAACTTCCGTGTTCGGGATGGGAACGGGTGGAACCCTCTCGCTGTGATCACCCGAAAGTCGTTGCTGGAGGCTTTGCAGCCTGCTACAGCGAAACTCTCAGAATCTGCTGGGTCTGAATACTTTATTGACGGAACATACCAACAAGAAACAAAATTTACAAAAAACTCAAACGCACAATTAATTTTATGGTCAAGCCGAACGGGCTATTAGTAACGGTAAGCTCAACGTGTTACCACGCTTACACATCCGTCCTATCAACGTGATAGTCTTTCACGGCCCTTCAGGGAGATCTCATCTTGGGGAAGGTTTCGTACTTATATGCATTCAGCACTTATCCTGACCAAACTTCGCTACTCAGCTGTGCCACTGGTGTGACAACTGAATCACAAGAGGTTTGTTCATCCCGGTCCTCTCGTACTAAGGACAAGCCCCCTCAAATCTCCTACGCCCACCACAGATAGGGACCGAACTGTCTCGCGACGTTCTGAACCCAGTTCACGTACCGCTTTAATAGGCGAACAGCCTAACCCTTGGGAGCTTCTACACCCCCAGGATGCGATGAACCGACATCGAGGTGCCAAACCGGAGCGTCGATGTGAACTCTTGACTCCGATCAGCCTGT
>JBAUOG010000709.1:0-3618 GCA_049579625.1 Bryobacteraceae bacterium | reverse complement strand
GATTCCTACTCCGATCCTGCCACCTGAGGGCGTGAACTTGACCGCATTATCGAGGAGCACCATAACGGCCTGCCCAAGCAACTCTGAGTCTCCTCGAATCTGCGCTTCCGGCGGCGCTTCCAGTTCGATGCTTACACGCTTCTCTTTTGTAAGAAGCCGCGCGGCGGCGACGGCGTCTTTAACAACATCGTCCAGATAAACATATTTCAGGTTCACGTTTAGCGCCGAGGAGTCTGCTTGGGATAGAAAAAGCAACTGCTGCACGATGTTCTTCAGCCGTAGCATTTGCTGCTCTACGATACGGAGGGCTTCGTCCGAGTCCTGACGCGTGCGTGATGGATCTCGATTAGTCACCTGGGCCGCTGCCAGAGCAACCGTTACAGGGGTCCGTATTTCGTGCGATGCATCTGCCATGAAGCTCCGCTCTGCATCGAAAGCGCCCTGCAATCGATCGAGAAGTCCGTTGAAGCGCTTACCGATTGCGCTGATTTCGTCGCCGTCGCCTGAAGCTTTTATCCGCAGGCTCAAATCGGAGGAGGTCACGGCCTCAATGGTCTTGCTTAATTCATTTAACGGCGCGAGCGCTTTCTTTGCCAGGCCGAAGCCCGCAGCGGCGGCCAACAGTAACCCTAGTGGGATGAGCACAAACAACATCAGCGCAAACCGTCTCAGCCGGTTGAAAATCAGATCAGTGGATGCAGCCGCGTAAAGCTCGTATGTCAGGTTGAACTTGTTGACGGGGAGTTGGTGGAAAGCGATGCGGAGATTGTTAACGTATCCCTCTCTTAAGCGGTCAGATGACAGTGTTCGAAGGTCAGTCGAAGCGTTCGAACCAGCCTTATAAGCCACCTGCCGGCTGCCTTGGCGCACGAGAATCTGCGTGTCTGGCAGGGCAGCCTCCCGCATTCCATTCAGGATCTCCTGCAGGTCGGCTTCTCCAGGGGCAGCGCTCGGATGCTCAAGCAATTCGTGCTGTGCGGCCATGGCCGTTCCGTCCACCGCGACTTCCAGCTGCGTCTTCAGGTCCGAGAGCAGGCTGTTCCTGACCAGCATGTAGCTGCCGATTGCCAGGCTGAAAACGATGACCCCGAAGAGGCAAGTAAAAGAGAGCGTCAGACGGGTACGAATCGGCATGGCGGATAGCGTCCTCCTATTGTCAAACAAAACGCTCACGAAACGGAAACTTTCCGCTATACATCGAAGTCAAGTTTGTCCGCCACCTAGGAATAAGAGCCGGCAACTCGACGCATGCTGGAATAACCTTAATCTCTAGAATCAAGAAGAGAATAAAGCTTTCGAAGCAACCGCGCAAGCACTCACTTAGATCTCTTCAAAGCCGATCTGGAAATTTCAGACGACGGCTCACCGAAACGCCTGCTAACGATAACTTTTTAGTCGCGATTGCGCTAGAGCAATGAAAAGTGGGGCTATTCACGGTATTCCTAAAGAGCCAACGGCGGCACTGGAGGTTTAGAGGTATGAGACAGTCTGCCAAATGGCACCGAAGCCAGACAACGCCAGCGGGCCGCAGGAAGTGCGCGCGCTATCGCACTGGCGGTGCCGGGATGGAAGCGGCGATTCGAAGCCGCGCGAGTATGCCTTCAACCCTCTGGTTCCTGTAGACGTAGCATCCTTCCAAAGAATGAGGTGATTTTCAATGAGCTTAACGGCCCGGTTTCTTTCTGTCAGCACTTTTGTGACGTACGGCTTGCTGCTACTAGGAGCGACTGCCGCGCCGGTCGTTGCAGCCACTGTCCCAAGTGTGACAATCATGCGCTCCACGCCGAACCCCGCGGTGGAAGGACAATCGGTCACATTTACAGCAGGAGTTAATCTCACCACCAGCCAATACGCGACCGGCACGATCACGCTGACGGACACGTTTCTGGGTGTGCCCTCAGTGTTGGGCACGATTACGTTGGATCCAGCCACGGGCGCAGGAACCTTGGTCGTGTCAACTCTGGTTGCCGGATACCACAACATTGTAGGGTCTTACAGCGGTGATTCCAACTATGCACCAGGTAGTTCGCAGGCGCTCCAGCAGACCATCCTCTCCTCGTTCACCGCCACGACCACCAAATTCTCTTCCTCTGTGAACCCTTCAGCGGTCGGGGAAAGCGTGACGTTCTCGGCAGCGGTAGCGGTGTCGACGCCAAATACAATGCGTCCCACGGGAACGGTCACATTCTACGACGGCGCTAACGTCCTGGGGACCGCCACTGTGGTCAATGGCGGCGGTTCGAAGAATCTCAACTCAGCCGCCATCGCTACCACGACGTTAGCCGCAGGTTCTCACAATATCCAGGCCGTCTATTCGGGAGACAACGTTTTTGCGGGAAGCACATCGTCGGTCCTGGTCCAGGTGGTCCAAGGATCAGTTGCCTCTACGACCACCACCCTAAGTGCATCCATGACATCGGCCACAGCGGGTCAAGCCATCACGTTCACAGCTCACGTTAACGCCGCTTCTGGAACACCTACGGGAACCGTCACCATAACCGACGGCACGTCGGTGCTGGCGCAGGTGACGTTGGACGGGACTGGCCAGGCTACCCTAACCACTTCGCTGTCTGTTGGTGCACACTCCATGGCGGCTGCTTACGGCGGCGATGCCAACTTCGCGGCTAGCGCTTCCCCGATCGTGACGGTCTCTGTCGCGCCCGCAACCCTTGCAGCCACAACGACCACGCTGGCCTCCTCGGTCAATCCATCCACAGCCGGGGGCGTGATCACCCTCACGGCTACGGTCACTTCGGCAACGGGAACCCCGACGGGGACCGTCACGTTCCAGGACGGCTCAACGACGCTGGCCACCGGCGTCGCGCTGCAAAACGGCTTGGCGAGCCTGAGTTCCGTTTCGCTGACAGCAGGCACTCATTCACTTTCGGCTGCCTACAGCGGGGATACCACTTTTGCGGCGAGCATAGGCACACTCACGCAGATTGTCAATCCACCGGCGAAGGTGGCTACGACGATTAGTCTGACCTCATCCGCAAACCCCTCGACAATCGGCGATGCAGTCACTTTTACGGCGAGCGTCAGCGGTAGTGGCGGCACTCCATCGGGTGTCGTAACGTTCACTGTCGGGTCCAGCACCAACGCCGGGAACCTGGATTCGTCGGGCACGGCCATCCTTACAACTTCTGCACTGCCGGTGGGTACCACACCAGTTTCTGCCGCTTACTCTGGCGATGCAACCTTTGCGGGCAGCACATCGCCGGTGATATCGCAGACCGTGGACTTGTCCTTTTCTGCCAGCCCGAATCCCATTCCCGTGCCTGCGGGAAGTACCGTTGGCGACACCATCATCGCGTGGAACGCTCCCCAGGCACAAACGGTGGAGGTTCACGTAGGCTCTCCAAGCGGGCCGCTTTTCGCTGCGGGTGGCCCCTTAGGATCGGCGGCCACCGGCCGATGGGTAACGGACGGAATGACGTTCTACTTACAGGACACAACAGGGGGCAAACCGCTGAGCGCGGAAAACACGTTGGCGACCTTGGTTGTCCACGTTGTGGAAGAGTCTGCCTTCTTCTTAGCCAATCCAAACCCGATCCCAGTCGCTCCAGGAACTCTGTTAGGCTCCACCCTGCTGGAATGGAACGAGCCCGGCGTCCAGAC
>JBAUOG010000708.1:0-1535 GCA_049579625.1 Bryobacteraceae bacterium | reverse complement strand
CCGTCACTTCGAACAGGAAGGTGGTATCCATTGATGCCAGTTTCGGACTTGGTGAGGCATTGGTCTCCGGCTTAGTGAATGCGGATATCTATAAAGTGCGTGACGGCAAGATTATCGATAAGAAGATATCCACCAAGAAACTGGCTATGTATGCCTTAAAAGATGGCGGAACGAAAGAACGGGAGATTGAGCCTGAGAGGCAGAATAGGCAAGCGCTGACGGATGAGCAGATTTTACAGCTTGAGCGCATGGGCAGAAAGATCGAAGAACATTTCGGCCGCCCCCAGGACATCGAATGGTGTTTGGTTGATGATACATTTTATATTGTCCAGAGTCGGCCAATCACTACTTTATTCCCTATCCCTGAAGCAAATGATGAAGAAAATCGCGTTTACATATCTGTCGGTCATCAACAAATGATGACCGATCCCATAAAACCACTGGGATTGTCTTTTTTCCTGTTAACAACCCGTGCACCCATGCGTAAAGCAGGTGGAAGGTTGTTTGTTGATGTCACACATAATCTGGCTTCACCTGTCAGCAGAGAAATTTTGTTAAATGTTATGGGACAACATGATCCGCTCATGAAAGACGCACTTATGGCCATAATAGAGCGAAGAGATTTCATAAAATCGTTACCAGATGATAAACAAGAACAGAGTCCCAGTCAAAGCAATAAAGGTATGTCGCCCGCGGGTTTTCAAGCACCATTCGAAAACAATCCGGCAATCGTAGCTGACTTGATGAAGAGGAGTCAAACATCGATAGAAGAGTTAAAACAACACATCCAAACGACATCAGGATCAGATGTATGTGATTTTATTCTAGAAGATATCCAGCAATTACAGAAGATTTTATTTGATCCACAAAGTTCGGCTGTGTGGAGGGCTGCTATGGATGCTTCATCATGGATCAATGAAAAAATGAACAAGTGGTTAGGTGAAAAAAACGTAGCAGATACACTTTCTCAATCTGTACCAAACAATATTACTTCGGAAATGGGTCTTGCGCTATTGGATGTCGCAGATGTGATTCGTCCTTATCCAGAAGTAATTGAGTATTTACAACATGTAAAAGATGATAACTTTCTGGATGAACTGGTTCAGTTTGATGGTGGACAGGAAAGCCGGGACGCTATCAATGCTTATCTCAACACATACGGAATGCGCTGTGCCGGGGAAATCGATATTACGAGACCTCGTTGGAGCGAAAAACCAACTACTCTTGTCCCCCTGATTCTCAGTAACATCAAAAACTTTGAGCCTCATGCTAGCAAGCAGAGATTTGAGCAAGGGCGACAGGAAGCTTTGAAAAAAGAACAAGAGGTATTAGATCGCTTGAAGCAATTACCAGATGGTGAACAAAAAGCCAAAGAGACAAAACGAATGATCAGCCTCATCCGAAATTTCATCGGGTATCGTGAATATCCAAAATACGGCATGGTTCATCGCTACTTCGTTTATAAGCAGGCTTTACTGAAAGAAGCCGAACAACTCGTACAAGCCAACGTTATTCATGAAAAAGAAGATATATAC
>JBAUOG010000707.1:0-8081 GCA_049579625.1 Bryobacteraceae bacterium | reverse complement strand
GGGAGCGAGCGCAAAGCTTCGGAAACTCGATAACGACGGAGCGAAACTCTCCGGCTATTTTCAGAGCAACCGCCCGCGTCGTTCTGGGCTTCGGAGCAAGCAAAGTTGGGTGCCGTCCTCTCCGGCTTCAACGATAGATACCATCGAAAGAGAGGTCAGAGCATGAACAAGATGACACCGTTTCTGTGGTTCAACGACAACGCCGAAGATGCCGCCGACTTCTATCTCTCGGTATTTCCGGAAGCGAAGAAGCTGGGGGAGCTGGTTTCGAGCGGCGTGGGGCCTTGGCCCGCCGGAAAAATCGCCACGGTCACCATCGAACTGATGGGCCAGCAAATGACGTTCCTCAACGGCGGCCCCGCGCACGCGCTCACGCCGGCTTTCTCGTACTCCGTCTCCTGCAAGGACCAGGCCGAGATTGACCTCTACTGGGACAAGTTGCTTGAGGGCGGCAAGACCATGGCCTGCGGCTGGCTGACGGACAAGTTCGGCCTGTGCTGGCAAATCGTGCCGGAAAAGATTGGCGAGATCCTGAAGCATCCCGGGGCGATGGCAGCGATGATGAAGATGGTGAAGTTCGACATCGCCACACTGGAGGCCGCGGCGAAGGAGTAGCGGCGGCCGAATCTCGAAGACAGTTGTGATCGATCCGAGCTAACAGTTCGCAGATATTGTCGAACGCAACGGTTTCAAGCCGGCCAATGTTCAGGATCAAGGGTTGGTTGCGAGCGAGCCCAGGACAGCGCCCGGACGTTGGGCAGATAACGCCACTTGACCGTATAAGGTCACCTGACCACTGACGATCTAGCTGAACCGTGAAGCAGCGGCGATCCCTTTAGATGTGATCACCCTTGTATTCAACTAGTTGCCTTCACCGATTACGTCAGCTAATGATTGGTGCGGCAACTGCACTCTCCCGGGTATGAGAAAAACATCGGGCTTCTGCAGCGCGGCCCTTTTGAGCGCCGCTCTGATGGCCCCGCTCGCATCGGCTCCCACTGCGCTGCGAGCCGAAGAGCACGCCGTTGTCGTCTACCACGATAAGGCGCACCATGACGATCACGAATGGAATGGTCGTGAAGGTCAGGCGTACGTCGTGTATGGGAACCAGCACCATTACAAATATCGGGAGTTTCACACGCTTAACGCGCACGAGCAGCAGAATTATTGGAACTGGCGTCACCACCATTCAGACGCCGTGCTCAAGATTGAAGTCCACTAAGAGCGGCAGCGCTTTCGCGATGAACGCGGCCGGATCATTTCACACAGCCAACGCAAAAAAGGGGAAGTAGATATGAAATCAAGCACAGAAGATCAGATCGAAGGGGCCGCTCACGAAGTAAAAGGCGGAGTCAAGGAGAAGGCAGGTCAAATCTTGCATAAACCCGACTTAGAGGCGGAGGGCCAGGACGAAAAGCTCCTCGGCACTATCCGAAAGAAAGTCGGGCAAGTTGAGAAGGTGCTCGAGAAATAGACCGGCGAAGCGTCCGGCCGAGCCGGCGCCCATCTTCCGGCAGAGAACGAGCGGCAGTCGCGGTACCAGCAAATGCCGGATTCAAGAAGGATGTTGATCGGACCATGACTCGAATACTTGGACTCGCACTGATTGCGCTTGGACTAATTGGTCTCGTGTGGGGTGGCTTTAATTACACGACGCGGGAAAAGGTCGTGGATGTTGGGCCGCTGCACGTTTCCGACGACAAGAAGCATACGGTCCCACTGCCTCCGATCGCCGGCGCGGTGGCGGTCATTGGAGGCATCGTGCTGCTGGTGGCGGGCAAGAAATAGCCTGCGGCGTGCGCGGGGCGAAACGGATTTAGAAGGAAGAGAGGAAAGACCACAATGTTGCTGATAATTATCATTCTGATATTGGTTTTCGGGCTCGGCGGTGGCTACTACGGCTACGGCCGATGGGGCACCGGCGGTGGCGCCGGTATCGGGCTTGGCACAATTCTGCTGATCCTGCTGATCGCTTACCTGCTGGGTGCGTTCCACTAGGAGCCCGCTGAAAAGCTGCCCGATGCACAGGCAGCCCAGCATACGGGGATATGAATCTTGAAGACAGAGGAATCGCTATCGCGTCTGATCCTGGAATTGATCGCACAGTGTCGTAACGCGCCAATTTCCACACTCCCATCAACGGGGCTTGGTGAACACCACGCCTTCAACAACGCGGGTTTCGAACCGACACCTGCATCGCAATCAAACGCAAAGCAAAAAGGACAAATGCTATGAAAAGCACATTGGAAGATTCCAGAATTGACGAAAAGACTGACTCTCGGCCTGACTATGAAGCACTTGCTCGAGACGAGATCAAGGACGCAGTGGCGCGTTTGGAGAAGAGTTTCGACGCTTCAAGAGCAGCCATATCCGAAACTCTGGAAGAGGGTCGGATCTCGGCGGAGCGGTTGCTGAGGCGAAGCCGCGATACGGCGGAGAGTTACCTGGACGACGCGACCTATCAGGTGAAGCGTAATCCAGGGACAGCCGTTGCCTTGGCGTTCGGCGCCGGAGCGATAGCAGGAGCTCTTTTCGCCTTGGTAGCCCCTCAGGTCGCCAAGAAGCGTAATGCCTAATCCCGAAGACAGGCTGAGAAATAACCGGCCCGGAATAACGAAACGCACGCGATCGGATAAAAGGAACGTAATATGAAGACTCTGAAGCCTTACCTCTTGCTGCAGACGCTGGTTGGCATTGGTGTACTAGCGGGATGTTCAGCCACGACCAAATCACCCGATGTCACCGCGAGCCTGCGGAAATCGCTGGACCAAGCCGGCCTCAAAGATGTCAGCGTTAGCCAGGATCGCGAGAAGGGCGTGGTGACGCGGGTGGACACGTTGCGCTGGACACCGACAAGGCGCAGGCTGAGTCTCTCGCGAAGTCGCTGGCGGATAACGAAGTTGTAGCCAACCAGATTGCGGTGATTCCGGTGGGCGCCGAGAAGGATGCCAAGGCAATGAATGCGGACCTTGACAAAGGCATTGAGGGGAACTTGGATGCCGCTCTGATACAGTCAAAAATTGTTGCCAACGTAAAGTACAGTGTCAAAAACCGAGTTGTCACGCTGACCGGCGACGTGGATTCGGAAGGCAAGCGCGCACAGAGCCAGCAGATCGCCTCGTCCGTACCAAACGTGGACCAAGTTGTGAACGAGTTGCAAGTCAAGGGGCAGAAGGCCACCTCCTCGAATTAAGAGTGTTATCCTGGGCTCCCTCCGCGCCCCGTTATGACACGACCCAACGACAAACGCAAGATAGTTGACCACTACGACACCGTCAGCCAATACTACAAGTCCCTATGGGGGGACCATATCCACCATGGCTATTGGGTGCGGGGTGACGAGACGAAAGAGCAGGCGCAGCAGAACTTGATTGAGCACCTGGCAGGACTGGCCGGAATCAAGCCGGGGTCTCGACTGCTCGACATTGGGTGTGGCTTCGGTGGAAGCAGTCTGTTTCTAGCCAGAACACTGGGCGTGTCTGCAACGGGCATCACGATATCTCCGGTGCAGGTTCAAATGGCAAACGAAGCGGCAGCACGGGAGGGCCTCGACGCACGTTTTGATTTGATGGATGCGGAGGAACTTCACTTCGATGAATGCTTCGATGTGCTGTGGTCGGTGGAATCGATTTCGCACTATCGCGATCGCCCGCGTTTTTTCCGCCGCGCCGGACCTTACCTGAAGGCGGGCGGAACATTCGCACTCACGGATTGGTTCAAGAAGCCCGGGCTAAGCGACGAGGAGACACGGCGCTTCATCCGGCCTATTGAGCAGAGCATGTTCGTGGAACTGGACACCATGAGTGACTACCACGAGTACCTGGAAGCCAGCGGCTGCCGAGTTGTTCACCGCGAAATACTGAACGACCACTGTGCACGCAGCTGGGAGGTCGGGCTAGACATTATCAAGCAGAAAGCGCTGTGGAAGCTGGCGCTGCGGCTCGGAGCCGATTTCGTGAAGAACCTCAGAGGCTTTAAAGCTTTGCGCGATGGCTTTGCTTCCGGCAACTTCGTTTACGGACTCCTTGTGGCTAAGCTGCCGATCAGCCGGGAAGACAGCAGATTCGAAGGAATAACAGCCGCATAAACTGGGGACACTTTAAGTCTGGTGAGAACGTTGCAACTCCAGCCACGCTGGAAGCGTCTTTAGTTCGGCCCTTCTCGTGCTCACGCCTAATCGCGCACGTGAGAACGCGACCTGACATCCATCTTTACCCAAAGGAAACCGAACTTCCCACCACCCGCAACGTGGCGCAGGCCTGGCCGCCTGCTGAGGTGGCCGCAACCCATCGTGTGTCACGACAACGAGGTTCCACAATTCAACCAGGAATAAAGAACAGCACTCCGACTGGTCCACTGACCTATATGACGAAGATCGAACTGAAGGAATTCCGAAAAAGCCTGAAGAACAAACAGGCCGAACTGGAGCAGCACACAAACAGCAGCCGGGAGGCGCTTGCCATTGAGACAAGCGCTGATGAACTAGACCGAATTCAGCATGGTCAAGAACGCGATCTCGCAATTGGCGCCATCGATCGTAATGCCAAGCGGCTGCGAGAAGTACGAGCCGCGTTGCACCGCGTCGACTCGGGCGCGTTCGGGATGTGCCTCGACTGCGAAGAGCCCATCAGCATCAAGCGGCTCGCCGCCGTGCCGTGGACGACCTCTTGTATCGTCTGCCAGGAAGCGGCGGAAAGTAGTGCCGACCACACTCAGAATGTGGCTGAGGAACTGCTCGTCGCCGCGGATTAAAGCATGGAGCGTGGTGTTCTTGGCAAACCATTTCCTGGAGACGACCTCGTCCGCATGGCCAGAGGGCTCTGATCGAATCAACCGGGCAAGTTTCGGCGACGAGATCCGGAAGAGTCAAAGGAACCCGCCCGGCTCACCGGATACTCAATAAGAAGAATGGATGTTATCTCGGACCACCTGCCAAGTCGAGACCTCCACTTTTTTCAGTTAGGCTGATGCGACGTCAATCTCCTCGCGCTTCAGATCGCAATTCTTCCACGGCACGAAGCCAATCTTCTTGCGCTGATCCTGCTGGGCGCCCTTTGGCTTGCCAGAGCTGATAAGCCCGGGCAGCGATGTCCTCATAGCTAACAGCGGTAAGGCTGTGTCCCGTCTTCGCAGCCCGAGCATGAAGGGGTGGTTCATTAGCGTGCTCAAGGGCTTGCCGTGAATGCTCGTGTGCCGTCAGGTGATCCTGTTTCCCCTGCTGTTCGCCTACGCGATGGGAGTGCGCGGCAATGTCGTGTAATTCGGCCGCTCGTTGGTGATTCTCGTAGTGCGATCCATTGTTATATCGAGTAGACATACTTAAAGTGCCTCTATCTGAGCGGACTTGTTGTGGGCTGCCTTGGCGAGTTTGTAAGCGAGATCCGAATACTCCAGCGCTCGCTCGGCATGCCACCTTCCGCCGGCGTCATCCCCTTTTTCGTTATGCTCTGCTGCAGTACGATGAGCCTGTGCGGCCAGTTCGTGTTGCTCTGCGGCTTTCCTGTGTTCCTCGTGCATCGATGTGTCTCCTTTGGCACTGTCGGCGCTTCTCTTACGTGCACCCGGCAGACCATTTGGCCCCTTGCCATAGTTTCTCGGTGTAGTGAGACAGAATCCATCGCCGCGGCATCGCGTTCTCTTTGGCCCTATTCGCCGGCTCCCGGCTATGACCGGCGGCGGTCACTTGACCGTATATGGTTACCGATCCAGCGTCACTCCAGTTGAGCGCCCCTCCGTCTAGGAGTTGCTGGTGGTCGCATCCCGAGTTCTGCATCCCAAGAACGGCCCTATTGGGCTCTGATTCACGTGCCTTCCGCTTTGGTCTTCAATGTGCAAGTTAAAGAAGCGGAGAAAGTTATGAATATACCGACACTCAGCACAACGGAAATCGTCTCAATCGTTGCCGTCGTCGCGGTTCTTGCCATAGGCATTGCTGCGCTATTTATGCAGCGAAAGCGTCGGACTGAAAAACTACGTACCAAGTTCGGCGAAGCTGAATACTCCCGCGCTGTCGATAAAGACGGCCGGCGGAATGCGGAAGCCGGGCTCGAAGGGCGCGCACAACGAGTCGAGGGATTTCACGTCCGGCCACTCGCCGCAGGTGACCGCGCGCGCTTCGTCGAATCGTGGCGCGGTGTCCAGGCGCGCTTCGTCGACGGACCCGCTGGCGCGGTAACCGAAGCCGACCAACTGTTGGGTGACGTAATGGCAACGCGAGGCTATCCCGTCAGCGCCTTTGAACAGCGGGCGGCCGATATCTCCGTGGATCACCCGCTGGTTCTCGAGAACTACCGAAAGGCCCATGAAATAGCGCTTCAGCAAATTCGGGGTCAGGCCAGCACCGAAGAATTGCGCCAGGCGATGGTCCACTACCGTACGCTGTTTGAGGAATTGATCAGCGAGCCGGCGGCGCCTCTAGCGAGAGCGGTCTGAACTCGACGATTGAAAACACGACGCAGATTGGCCGTTGAGAGCCGGGGCGTCAAAAAGGAACTGTCATGTCGTTCGGGATTTACGTAGCCGGCTTTCTGATATTGATCGGCGGGCTGATTTATGGAGCCGTACTACTGCACGTCGCCCCGCAATGGATTGCCGTCGGCGCAATTGTACTTTTGGGCCTGGCGGTTTTGAAAGGCGTTCAGGCTACACGCGGGAAAGATCCATCGGTATAGACCCGCCAACTGGGGCTGTCGGCGCTCCTAACGTCAGGAGTACACGGTGGCTCTGCAACATTTGCAGCTGCTTCAGAGACGAAATTGGGGAACTTCGATGGCTACGAGTGGGTCGAGGACAAAACTTCGAAGCGCCGGTCTGAGTATCCTGGCTCGCTGCACCTGCCTCGTACCCATGATTGTTCTGGCCCCTCCTTTGCAAGCGTCACCGATGCCGGGCCCACAGGGGCCGGCCGAAGCGTCGGTTGCAACCGGACAGGCGGGGGTCAACGACCTTCTCTGCCTGACTTGCACGGGCCGGGCCAGCGGTCGCATCTTCAAGTTCATTCAGGGTCACCGTGCCGCATCTGCTTCAGTCCAGGCAGAGTATAAGCCGCTCACGATTCAACAGAAATTCACGATTGCTTTTAGGCAGTCCACGGATCCCGGCACGTTTGTCCTGGCCGCTGCGATTGGGGGACTGGGTCAGGCCAAGGATTCAAACCCTTCCTTTGGAGAGGAATTCAGGGGATACTCTCACTACGCCGCTACCAAGTATGCGGATTATGTAATTAGTGACTTCATGAGGGAAGGGATCTTCCCCTCATTGCTCCACCAGGATCCGCGCTACTTCCGGCGAGGTACGGGCAGCGCGTGGTCCCGGGTGGCTTACGCCGCGAGACAAGTCCTCTGGACACGTTCAGACTCCGGCCGTATGGGATTCAACTATTCCCAAATCATGGGCGGCGCATCCGCGGTTGCCATTTCAGCTGCCTACTATCCGGAAAGACGCGACGGTAGAGACGCTGCCAGCTCCTTTGGAGCGCAAATCGGCGCCCAAATAGGTTCCAACGTGATGAAGGAATTCTGGCCGGACTTACAGCGGGCCTTTCTTCGCAAGCACCAGGGAACTCGACCGTAAGCAAGATCAGATACGCGCGTCGCAACAAACCCGCCAGGGCGCCTCCCAAAAGAACTCGGGACTGCTCGATTCGTGTTGGTCGTCGAATTGCCGTAATAAGGGAGCGCTCATCAATGGGCCAAGGAGAATACTATGCTCTGGACGATTGTTGCTGTTTTGTTGATTCTGTGGCTTCTCGGATTCAGTCTTAGTCTCGGCGGAAGCCTGATCCATTTGCTGCTGGTCGTGGCCTTCGTAGTCATCGTCATAAACTTGGTGAGCGGCCGCCGAGCGGTCTAGGACTCGACGTCAACACGCACCTGCCCGTTTCCCGCCAACACGAGGTTGCTTACTTCGCCTATTATGGGTATCCCGAATACTGGGATGGCCCCAATCTGCGCGGCCCGGAACTCTTCCCAGTTTTTTCTGCGCCAAGGACTCTGGCTACCAGAGCGATTGCGGTCGGGATCGAGCAAGAGTCTCAAGATTCACATCTCCGCAGTACCGAAGCCGTTAACAGCTATTACATT
>JBAUOG010000706.1:0-6152 GCA_049579625.1 Bryobacteraceae bacterium | reverse complement strand
TGTCGGTGATCTTTAGTTCCGACGGCTTCGAATTCGTGTTGATGTGCGACTGGTAAGCTTGGATGTCGCGCTCGGCCCAAAAGGCGGCCCCGAAAGCAGCGGCGCCGGCAGTTCTCAGAAATCCACGGCGAGAAGCTCCGTTGCCCCTGCCATTCTTATGCTTCATTGTGTCCTCTTTCCACTACTGAATCTCGCGAGTTAGCAGAACCTTGATCCCTTTGACTTCAAAGACTGATGGAACTCCCGCGTCATGGCCGGGGAGGCGCTTCTTCTTTTTCAACAATTGATCCTTAGGCGATAGGGGACCATTGCCAGGTTACTGTGTCCGCCGGCCGGCTTTGTTTAGGTCGTGACCATTACAGCAAACGAGAGATGCAGATAATATTTCCTCTTGACGATTGTCGTCATCACGAGTATATTAAAAGAGGATGGCGGGCAAGCTAGCAGCGGAGATTCAGCAACAAAAGCCCTTCCAGCATGTCGAGGAGGAAGCGGTCCTCAATCTTGTGCGGACCGCGGAACTGCTGAACCAGAAGGCGACCGAATATTTTCGGCAATTCGACCTGTCGCGGGCCCAGTACAACGTGTTGCGGATCCTCCGCGGCGCCGGCGACGACGGTTTAACGTGTTCGGCTGCGGCAGAGCGGATGGTCAGCCACGACCCGGATGTTACGCGGCTAATGGACCGAATGGAGACCAGAGGCCTCATCACGCGTGAGCGCACAACTAATGATCGCCGGATCGTCCTGATCAGGCTTACGAAGGCTGGACGGGACCTGGTTGATTCGTTAGACGAAGGCGTCTCGGCCTTTCACGCAAAGTTGGTTGGCCGACTGGGTTCCAGCAAACTGCGCAAGTTGATCGATCTGTTGGAGGAGGTTCGCGAGGAATGCTGAGGGGCTTTTTCAGGCCCGATAGTCGTGGCAACGAGTACCGTTGCAACGGCGTCACTATCATGTTTTGGGGTCTTTCTTCAATCGGGGGCTCCGTGGAAGCAACTTCAGAACCAAATTGTCGAAACGATAAGGAGAACAGCTTATGAGCACAACAGCACATGCAACGGACGTGGCGCCCCTCGACCACGAGTTAAACCAGATGATTCTGACGGGTCAGATTCTCGACGCCTTTGAGAAGTACTACGCCGAGGATGTGGTGATGCAGGAGAACCTCACCACGCCGAAAGTTGGGAAGGACGTCAACCGGAAGGCGGAGCAGGATTTTGTGGGCTCCATTGAACAATTCCACGGAGCAGCCCTGCTAGGCAGCGCGGTGAATGGCGACCGTTCGTACTCGGAATGGGAGTTCGACGCCACCTACAAGGGCGGGCATCGCGTCAAACTGACGCAAGTGGCTGTTCGCCAATGGAAGAACCGTCAAATTGCTCACGAGCGCTTCTACTACAGCAAGTAATTGCCGAGGCGTACGGACTCGAATGGAGCTGGGCAGGCAGGCGTCTGCCCCACTTCCGTCAAAGCGCGGTTGTGGGTGAACTTAGGGCTGTCCACCGCCCCAGTAGTAGCCGGGCCTTGTGCGGATTTCTAAACTTGGTTTGTCCACGGTGACCTTAATGGTGTGGAATCCAGGCTCGCCTTGATTGTTTGGATTGTAGCTGAGCACGTACTGGGCATGCAGTTCCTTGGCAATATCGTCGATAGCGCGCTCCAGCGTACTCTCCTTAGCCGCGAATGTATAAGTCGTGCCGCCTGTATAACGGGTGAACGCCTCTTCCGGGGTTAATTTGAAAACGTCGCGAACGCTGCGGTAGACGGGAGGAACGATTTCCAGCCAGTTGCCAAGCTGCTGGTTTTGAACCACCGTGGTGTCGCTATAGGTATCACCCCGAAGATTAGGCGTCGCGGCCGCGGGAATGCCACCATTGAGCGGCCGGGGATCTTCGGGCTTGCGCATGAGAGCGGCGAAATACTTCTGGACGTCGACAGCATAGATTTGAACGCTGTTGAATTCCAGGCCGTGAACAGCCTGATCGATAGTTGCGTGGCTGCCGTTGTCACGGTCCTCGCTGATCAACAGGATGATGCGGCGATTCTCTTTGGGAGCGTGGCTCAGCATGCGCGTTGCTTCCATGACTGCGTCAATCAGTACCGCGCCGCTCGAGCCGGCTGTGATTTTCTGCATCGCGTCGTCCAGCTTATCGGGATTATTGGTGAAATCCTGCATCACGCGGATTCGGTGGTCAAAGGCAATGATGGCAGCCTGCCCCGCTTCGCCGGTGATCAGGCCCTGCAGCAGGATGCCGGTCTTCCGAAACTTCGACAGCACAGGCTCGACGTTCGCATTCGCTTCCACGACCGCCACCAGCGAGATAGGCTGAAAACTGAAATCAGAATCGATCTTCTGTGGCTTGCCGTTGTCGAAAAGCTGGAAGTTCGAGGTGCTCAGTCCGTTGACGAAAGAACCACCCTTCTTTTCCATGACGGTGGTTGGCGCCAGCACCGTACGGCGAGTGATGCTGAAGACGGCAGGCTCCTGGCTAGCCGGAGCCATGGGCTCTTCTCTGGGCTGTGCTGGTACTTGCGGCTTCGGCAGTTCGCCGGGTTGGGCTTTGGGAGGCGTGATTTGATCGGGCGTCGGAATCTGGGATGGCGCCATTGCTGAACAGGCTAATGCCAGCAAACCAACACGGGTCAACCGCTTAAAACTCGTATTCGGCAAGAGAAACCTCAGTTGATCAGATGTTCGCACAGCAGTATCCGTTACGGCTCCCTTCAGTTTCGCATTGCGGGTTCATCAGTGGCCTGTCCGCCCCGCTAAAAGGTCGGCCACATGCGGGATGTGGCCGGCAATCAGGTTCAGGGAAAAAACGGCGCCTTGGGGAGAACCGGGAAGATTGACCACCAGCGAGTTTGCCCGGCTTCCGACCACTCCCCGGGAGAGAATTGAGAATTTCGTCTGAGCGCGACCTTCCAGTCGCATCAACTCGGCCAGACCCGGAATCTGCCGCTCCACCGCACGAAGCGTGGCTTCCGGGGTAACATCTCGTTGAGCGACACCCGTGCCTCCGGTGGTCAGGATAAGCGTGGCGGCCTGAGCATCGGCCCATCGGACGATGGTGTCGTAGATATCGGACTCCTCATCGGCAACAACGGCCCGTTCGACCACCAGCCACCCCAACTCGTCGCAGCGGGCGGCGAGCGCAGGTCCTGATAGATCTTCACGAGTGCCGGCCACCGCCGAGTCGCTCACCGTTAGGACTGCAACCGTGATCTTGGGCATGCCTTCACTCATGCCTTGGCACGCCGGTAGGTGCCGGACTTCCCGCCGGTCTTCTCCAGCAGGTACACCTCGCCGATCTCGATGCCCTTGTCGAGCGCTTTGGTCATGTCGTAAACGGTGAGGGCCGCGATCGACGCCGCCATCATGGCCTCCATTTCGACTCCCGTCTGAGCGGTGGTGGATGCCTCGGCCCGAATCTCGATGCCTTTCTTAACGCGACGGGTGCGTATCGTGCAGCTGACGTCCAAATGAGACAACGGCAAGGGGTGGCAGAGCGGGATCAACTCGGCCGTTCGTTTGCCGGCCATGATGCCCGCGATTCGGGCGATCTCCAGCGGATCACCTTTCGCGTTTTTTGGCAACGCTTTGATGACCGACGAACTCATGCTCACGAAGGCATGGGCCACCGCCGTACGCTTATTCTGCGTCTTCTCAGAGACGTCCACCATGGCGACCCGGCCAGCCCGGTCATAGTGAGAGAGCTGAGTTGGCTCAGTTGTTCGTTTCGCGCCGCTGCGGCTTGGCAAGGTTGTCCTCATAGTTTCGGTATCACGCGTATCAGATCGCCAACACCCCAGCTTTCCCGATCGTGGTCCGCTATGAGGAACGCATTGGCCTTGGCGAGCGCTGGGACGTCGCTGGAACCCTGCCATGGGATGTGCCGCACGGATATGCCGTCCGGCTCCAGCCGGGCTGGCAGAAAGCGCGTCAAACCGGCCTTGTGGCGGAAAGGCTCCGAAAATCGGGCCAAGAGGAGAGGCAGCGTGGGCTCAGCCTCGCCCGCCAGCAGCTGTATCGCCGGTTCCGCGAACAGCCGATAGGTCACCATCGAGGATCCAGGATTGCCTGGCAATCCGAAGACTGGTTTGTTGTTCGCCATGCCGAAAGCGGTCGGCTGCCCAGGCTGGATCCTTACCTTTTCAAATTGGAAACTGACGCCGAGTTCACGCAGCGCCGGCTTCACTAAGTCGTACTTGCCGGCCGAGACGCCTCCACTCACTAACAGCACATCGTGTTCCAGCCCTTGGGCGAGGAGCGTGCGGAGCGCCCCCACCGTGTCGCGTGCAATGGGCAGGATGGTTGGCGACGCGCCGGAACTTTCGACTAAAGCCGCCAAAGCATAGGAGTTTGAATTGCGAATCTGGTGAGGCGCCGGCAGTTCTCCAAGACCCACCAGTTCGTCACCCGTTGCCAAGATGGCCACCGACGGCCTCCGCGAAACCTTGATGCTGGTGTACCCAACCATGGCCAGCGTTGCAACGTGGCTTGAATCCAGGCGTTCTCCGGCGGGGATCAGGACCGTTCCCATCAACGCTTCCGAGCCGCGCCGGCTAATCCACTGCCCTGGCTCCAATCTGGCGTCCAGGCGAATCCGGGCGCCGGCTCCGGATGCGATCCGCTCGACGTGCTCCACCATGACGATCGCATCCGCTCCGCTTGGTACGGGAGCGCCTGTCATGATCTCGATCGCGTCGCCTGAAGTCAGAGGCGCGTCATCCGTCAGGTCGCCGGCACGTAGTTCGCCACGCACGTTGAGCAGACCCGGCAGGTCGTCGCTGCGCACCGCAAAGCCATCGCGAAGAGAGCGGTCGAGTGCGGGGTAGTCTCGGTCGGCGGCGACGGGCTCGGCCAGTATGCGGCCTCGCGATACGCCGATTGGCACTTCCTCAGCGGAAGGCCTGAGACTAAGGCTGCGAACCATCTTGATTACGATCTGCCGGGCAACCATGAAGTCGATCGCCTGTTTTAGCTCGGGTTGGGCCACGCTTCGGATTGTACAATTCTGTTACCTGCGCTGGAGTAGGGCGCTATCAATGCAAGGAATCCGCTTCACCTGTCAACCCGGCTGTACGAAATGCTGTGAGGTCACCGGCTATGTCTACCTGACGAAGGATGACCTGAAGCGAGCTGCGTCCTTCGTGAACCTTTCGGTTAAGCAGTTCGAGCGCCGCTACGTCGTCCGCTTCAAACACCTGTTGCGGCTTCGGAAGCCGAAAATCGGCCAATGTCACTTCTTGAAGGACCGCGGCTGCTCAATCCACCCGGCGAAGCCGACCCAGTGCCGCCTATATCCTTTCTGGCCGGAACTGGTGGAGGACCGCGAGAACTGGAAGCAGGAGGGCAAGTCGTGCCCCGGCATTGGCAAGGGTGAATTGATTCAAATTGGGACCGCCTGCGAGACTGCCGCCGAAATGAAACGCGCTTACCCTTCCATGTACTGACAGATTTGTAAGCCTGGGACCCTACTATCCCGAATCGGCAAGGCGTAAGTGCTTCAAAAGCGCGGATGTGCAATAGAGGCGCCGATTCAGGGAGCGTTCCTCTACTGGCCCCTGGCCCTGGCACGCGACGTGCTCCCTGCAGTGTGGATGCTGGATCCGATCTCGCAACAGCTCGAAAAGTATATGGATTTGGTTGCCACGCGCCAAAAGCTCGTCACGGCAAACATTGCGAACGCCGACACGCCGGGCTACCGCAGCAAGGATATTGACTTTCAATTCGAGTTCCAGTCACTGGCAAATGGCGAGTCACCGGACATCGTCGAGGTGCCCAATTTGAAGGTTAGGAATGACGGGAATGACGTCGATCTAGACCGTGAGGCGCGGCTGCTGAGTGAGAACACTCTGCGCTTTACCTTTGCCGCGAATGTCCTCAAGGACGAAATCAAGGAAGTTCGATCAGCGATCACGGATACACAAGGATGAGCCTCTTCACATCTCTCTCAGTTGCGGCTTCGGGCATGGCTGCCCAGCGCCAACGCGCGGAGTTGCTTGTTGAAAACATCGCAAATTCGGAAACAACTCGGACGCCCGACGGTGGTCCGTACCGACGCAAGGACGCCGTGTTTCAGACCCAGCAACAGGCGGGAGCGTTCTCAGCTGCGTTTCAAGCTGAGATGGGCGCAAGCGGAACAGGCG
>JBAUOG010000705.1:0-19160 GCA_049579625.1 Bryobacteraceae bacterium | reverse complement strand
CCCACTTCTCGTGGGGCTAGATCCCCGCCGCCAACCGCGCCCACTCCAAGCCGACTCGGGAGGATGGCCGCAATTTGAGATTCGCAGTACTCTTTCCAACCAAGTTGGTAATCACCGAACTTCGCAGGTTATTCCATTCCTTGCCGCGTGCCGGAGGAATCACGCGCGTGAGGCGCAAATAAGTCCTCCACGGCTTTTCCACCCGAATCGCTTTATTGCGGCGCGTCGCTTGCGTGGAATAGGCCTCGCGGTAGACGGCGGCTAAATCCTGAATATAGTCGGGCGAGTACCCGAAATTCGTCACGAGCCGCACCAATCCCGCCTTGAGATCCTCCGCGTCCGCCAGCCGCTTCCACTCGAGCGTCCGTCCGAACACGTGGAACGTGCCGGTCTCCGCCGCCTTGGCCGCGCGCAGATGCGTTCCCGCCTGCTCAAACACGGCTGCGGGGGAAGCGTCTCCGTCCGGCGCAATCGCAAGCGCCATGCTGACGGTCTTGCCTTCCAAACCGGCGAACTGCTGCAAGTGCTGTTCGGCAAACTTATCAAACACGCGTTGCAACTCGCGCGCCAGCGCCAGCAGCGCGTCCCACGACCCGTATACCGCGAAGTCATCACCACCGCGATACAGGATGGTTACTTTTCGCCAGAAGTCCGGCATGGTGCAAAGCACCGATAACTCGCCGGCGAAGAACTCCTTGAACAGCACCGAGAGTAGAATGTGTTCTTCGACCGTCGCCGCGCGGCGCAGCCGCAGATCGAAATGGTCAACATCCCCGCGCAGGATGCCCCAGCGGGGGGAACCCTCGGCGTGGCGAGCTAACTCCTCCAGCGAGGCAACCTTCGTGCCCGATTCATCCATCGCGAAGCGGCGTGGAAATGCCAGCACGTCCCCGTCGCCCGCGTGTTCGGCAAGCGTCCAGGAGAATTCGCCCGGAGTGGTTTCGAGGTGCGCCGGTTTGGGGCTCGACCACGAAATCCGCGTTGCCGTCGCGATGCTCTCGCCAAAGGAGCGGAAGTAGCCGGAGTCCCTCAATACCGAGCTTGCGTCGAAGGGCTCAAAAACAGTCGTGTCAGTCGTGTTTGTTATTAGCGGGGCCGCCGACTGACGGTAGAGGGCTTCGTCCAGACGCTTGCGCACGATCTGCCAGTTGCCCAGGTTTTCGGTACTGGCCCACACCAGGCGCAGTTGACCGCCCGAAAGGTCATCAATCGCCGCCGCGGCGAGAGAGAGAAACTGATTGGCGGCGGGTATGGACTCGTCGGGCAGGACCAACAAAAACTGTTCGCCGCCACTCGAACCCAGTAAGATGCGCGCCAGGTGTTGCTCACGCAGCAAAGCCAGGGGAAGAATCTCGGAGATGAGACCCAGCCAAGCACACCGCCCAGCCAATTCCGCCATGTCATCCGGCGAACCAGGAATAGAGGAACTGAGGAAGGATTCAGTCCCGATTAGTTGAGCTTGCAAAAAGACTTGCAACGACATGGAGAAGGTCAGGCGGCCTGAAAACGCTCAGGCATAGCGTTAGTAAGCGCGAACGCTCTCAGCCTAACACAAGCGTTTTCCGACAGCTTTCAGAACCCGCCGCCACCCCGGCGCCGCCGACTTTGCACCAGCCGTGCTCTATCGTTATAAGGAGCGAAGATTTACCAAGGAGAGCAAGCAGTGATAGCTTTTATAACCGGTGCGACGTCGGGCTTCGGCGCGGCGATTGCGCGCAAGTTTCTGGCTACTGGAGCCAAGGTGATCGGCACCGGCCGGCACCCGAACGCGCTGGATGAACTGCGGCGCGAGTTTGGCGGCCAGTTCCATCCCCTGGTCTTCGACGTGCGCGATCGCGCCGCCGTCGAAAGGGCCATCGAGGGCCTCCCTGCCGAGTTTGCCGGCGTCACCGTGCTCGTCAACAATGCGGGACTTGCCCTCGGCCTCGAACCCGCTCACAAAGCCAACCTCGAAGAGTGGGAGGTGATGATCGATACCAACGTCAAAGGACTCACTTACTGCACACGCCTGCTGCTTCCCGGCATGGTGGAACGCAACGAGGGCCACATTGTCAACCTCGGCTCAACGGCCGCCGAATTCCCTTATCCGGGCGGGAACGTCTACGGTGCGACCAAAGCCTACGTGCATCAGTTCAGCCTGAACCTGCGAGCCGATCTGCTTGGTACGGCCATACGCGTTACGGATATCCAGCCCGGCCTGTGCGGCGGCACCGAGTTCTCGGTGGTCCGTTTCCGAGGAGACCGCGAAAAAGCCGCCACCATGTATGAGGGCACTCAACCGCTCACGGCGGACGATATTGCCGATGCGGTGTTCTGGGTCGTCTCCCGGCCGCCGCACGTGAACATCAATAGCGTTCAAATGATGCCGGTCTGCCAAGCGTTTGGCCCACTGGCCGTCAAGCGCAACAAATAAGAATCTGTGGCGGGCTTTCCCGCTTATACTCGAAGTTGAGGTGCCACTCGATGCAAACCTCAACGCCTGTGAGGTTAATTTGCTTGGTCCTCGTATTGCCGGCGCTCGGACTCACGCAGAAGCCACCGGCGAACCGCTCCCCAGGAAATCCTCCGCAAACTACACTCTTTGTCACATGCACGGACGGACAGAAGGCGAAGCATGTGCTGAGCCCGGTCTCGCTTTCAGAAGGCGGGCAGTGGCGCAGCTACGTTCAGGTCGATGTCCAAGCCGATCAGGGATGTATGCACACAACCAGACTCTGGCTCGCCAGAATGGGCGAGCCATATCGGCTGGTGTATTTGATGCCGCCCAAACGTACCACCGCGGGAAATGGAATGGAAATTCTAGGCTGGGCCAAAGCTTCCTGCATGATCCTGGTGAAAACAGAAGAGTGGCAAGACGGTTCCGATGCGCCGGACACGCAACAGGTGCTTGCCATTGACGCCGAAACCGGTTTGGTATACGAGCCCGAGTTGCAAGCGATGCTCCAAGCCCGCAAGGACAGGCAGTGCTCATTTCGTGTCGCGAATGCAGGATTCAGCGCCGAAAAGAATATCGACATCCTGGTCCGTGCACAGTTCTCCACCGCGATGGACGTAGATCAAACCGAGCAGGACATTCCTCCGGCAAAGCGCTGTCAGAAGGCCGAAGAAACCTGGAGCTTTAATTTCGCTACAGGCGAGGTACGGCAGGTGACCAATACCCAACCGTTAGAACTCTTCAAGAGCTTTCTGCCCAAGCAGGGCAATAACTGACCGCTTGCGGCACCTATCAGCATCGTCAACGCTCTGGGGGTAGCAGAGGGCTGTCGATGCGGTATCCCACCATGCTCGTCTTGCCGTTCCCTTGCCGCAGTTCGAAGACCTCTTTGGCCTTCCCTAGTTTGAAAACGCAGTCGTAGTCGAGCCGGACCTGGACGTGTGTCAGCAGGTAGAGGACGTTGAAGTTGGTCACTTGCGACGACTGGAAGTCGCCCAGCTTGGTCTTTACCAGCGACTCGTACTTCACGAAATCTTCTAGCTTTGCTTCCTTGCGGAACTCCGGGTCAGCCCCGTTGAAAATCTCCGCGTAGCGAGCCGCGTTGAAGTCTGCGTGGAACTGGTCCACCAGTCTGCTGCCCGCCTCGACGTCCGCCTTCGGTGAGCAGGCGCAAAGACACACCGCCAGCACGACCGCCGCGGGTTTAAGACCCCGGTTCTGTCTGAATGCCACGTTTAAGTAGTCACCTTCAGAAGTTCGATCACACGTCATATACCGCTCCGTCGAAAATGATCCAGAATCGTAGTGTCGTGCGGGCCAGTATCCCCTCCCTCACGGCCGGGGTTCTGTGCTGTATAGGGTGGCTGCGATCATTTTCATTGCTGACGCGCGCGGCTCGGCAAGAAGTTTAGAAGCCGCGCTGGGGCCGGTATCCGGGGCGTGCCCGGATCTTGTACTTCTTTCCGTCTTCGGACAGGATTTCGATGTTGATCTTGCGAAACCCCTCGTTCGGATTCGGCTGAGGATAGTAGGTTACCGTATAGCTGTTGCCCAGGTCTTCGCGGATGGACTCGAACGCCTCCACCTGCTTTTGCCAGGTCTTGGCAAAATAACTCTTGCCGCCAGTAGAACTGGTGATCCGCCGGAAGATGCCGCTCGAGACGGGATCTTTGGTGACCTCGGTCGTAGAGATAACGTAGATGGGAATCCCTTCGTCCTCGGCGACTGCCCGTACGTCGTCCGGAGCCACCATGCTCGCGTTGTCGGGTCCGTTGGAAAACACGATCACGACTTTGCGACCCGGCACTTTGGCGGCGTCGCGCAAGGTCAGCAACAGGCAGTTGTACAGCGCTGAATCGTCGCCGGCCACTGCCTTGCGCAGCCCCGATATGGCCATCCCCAGATCCCGGTTCAGCGGAACGGCCCGGTTCAGATTGCGGCTGTAGGTGTAAACAGCGATGGAATCGGCTTTATCCAGACCGCGAATGAATTCGGCAATAGAATCGGAAGCGTACACAAAACCGCGATACATGTAGTTGCTGGTATCGAACAACACGAAGACGTTCGTTCCAGTGAAGGCATCCGGCCGCGAATCCACCGGCGCCGGCAGTGTAACTGTCGCCTTCTCCGCCGACTCGCCATCAGCGCGCACAATGGGCTCCGTTTCGCCGTTTGGCAGTATACGCACCGGAGTGCGGTTGCCCTCCATAAAGGTGGCCGGCTTCTGTGGGATGTCGTCTTCGAGAAAGCGGAAGTCTTTCGGCTTCAGGCCATTCACGTACCGGCCCTTTTGGTCGGTGACCGTGAAGCTGAGCACCACCATGTCCACCTTTACGCGGAAAGTGGCACGGTCCTGATCCTGCGCATGGAGCCACGTCACGGCTCCACCCGCGATTCCTACTGCCGCCAGTGTCATCCAGGCCATACCGCGCGCGGCGGCTGGTCTTCGCCACAGCGCTTTAAACATTCGGTCCATTAACATCGTCACTTGCACTTCCTAAAAAGCTCCCGTATTGGCGGCGAAAGATTTCTGGGCGCCCTGCTGGCGCACGGAGTCCCCCACCGTTCTTAGCGATCGCAACAAGGCCGGCCAGTCTTCGAGATGTGTGGCAAATATATTCTCAATGGTGGCGCGAGTCCAGTCGGGCACATACGAATCCAACTGTCCCGCTGGAATCCCTATTTCGTCGGCGAGCGCCGCGTAATACAGGCCGTTCGATTCCCACGTCTCCGCCAGGATGCGGCTCGAATATCCCATAAGTGTCGGGAACGTCCGCAGGTTCAGCAGTTCGGGCTGAAGGCTGTGCATGAGCGTCGGCTTGGGTGTGCCGAAGATGACCGAGATCGTGGCGGGGTCGAGGTTTGCGCGGTTTGCCGCCGAGAGACTTTCAATCTCAAGCAGGCTCGCCTCGCGCGCTATCCGCTTTAGGGACGGGTCCATTCCCAGGGCGAAGAGTTCGGAAGGCAGCACGTTGGCCGAGGCTTTTGTGAAGTTGCCGATACTCAAATCGTCACCGATCTTCTCAACCCGCGCCGGAGTCGCGAAGCGGCCTATCGACGCGAGCACCAGTTCCCGTGTTTTGGTGTCAAGCGCAGCGGTCGCCAGCAGATCTTCACCACGGCGCATGTGCAGCGCGACCCACCTAATCTGCTCCGGTGTTACGGCACGCCATCGCGGCACGGTGACGTTTACGATCATTTGCGGTACCAGGTCAGCCCAGATGAGCGCCTGCTCGCGCGTGGGAGTCAGGAAGTTCTGTTCCGACTCGGCGAGTACGTAGGGAAGGTTGTTCAATGACCCAATCAACCGTCCGCCGGCGCTAGCCGGCCAGCCTGTTCCCACAATGTCTGTTGCGCGCCATGAGGTGGTCATACCTTGCGCGCCGATGAAATCGTGGTTGCGGACAAACAACGGATTGGTCAACAGCAGTTGCGCGCCGGGTGGCGCGTAGTAGGCATAAAGAAAGCCCACCAGCGTATCCCTTAGAAAAGGCGTCAATGCCCCTCGCGCGTCCTTTTTATCCGCACTCTTTACCAGGGCGTCCAGGTTGGCCTTGCGCTCCTGTTCAATGTGTTTTTCGCTCCAGTAGCCCAAGCTAAGCAGGCTTCGTTCTGCTGAACTGAGTGAGGTCCGCACCGATTGTGCGTCCTCAAAACGGGCAATTTGCGACTGGAGGCTAGCCAGCGCCTTGCTCTCGCCAGCTCCTTTTCCAATCCTGTCCCCTACCGCGAATAGCGTGTCAAGGGGGATCAGGCGCTGCGCGTCAAAGACACGCAGGAAATACTCACCGCTCGATGGACGCTGGGCATTCGCCACAGGTTTGCCCACCAGCACGTCCACTAACCGATCCTGTTCGCTGCTGCCGCCCGGCGCGTGTGACGCAGTGAGCAACAGTGTCACACCAGCGTGGTCTGCCTCAAACACGCTCCCGGAATTCCCGACCTTGGTGAAGGGATCGAGCAATTCACTGAAGGTCCTGTCCTGATCAGTCATCTTTATCGACCCTTGGCGGCAGAGAATCCCCCAAATGCCGACCAGTGCCTGTACCGAACCGATGGTGTCGGCGCGCACCAGTGTGTCGTTAATCTTGGCAGTTGACGCCGGCAGGTCCAGATATTTGTTGATCGACGCTTCGCTCAGGCCCGGGGCATCGGCAAAGATCGAATACTGTGAGGAGTAGGCTCGGTAATCGTTGGCCAGGCGCGTAGCCAGTGCCGGCGAAATCGGCTGTATCCGCCGGCGGTCGATATCGTTCAATGCGAGGAAGATCTTCAGCGGCTCGTTCTCTACCTGCTTGCGGCAGAGAGCGAACAGCGCCTCCACGACGTCTTCCGAATTGCGCCAGCTGGTTGCCGCGCGGGTCAGCTTACCATCGTATTTCCCGTGTGGGTGCTTGATGAACAGCGTCTTCCAAACCTCGAGGTCTCCGGGAATATGTGGCTGTCCGTTGGAATCAATGCGTAGACCGGTGGTCAATAGCATGAGCTCGGTGCTCGACCGGAAAACCGGACGCGCCGGGCCCGGTGTCGTGATCTTGCCCTTCAACGCCCAATAGAACTTCTTCATCCTCGCCGGATCGTCGATGTATACCGCCGTGGGACCCTCAATGCGCGAGACAGCATCAAAATAACTCGCTAGCCAGCCGTCGTCGGTCTCAATGAGCTTCTCAAAAAAAGCTCCTCCGTTCTTCGGAGATGCGCCGGTCAGTTCCGCCCAGGCCTGGGGCGAACCGGGAACCACCGCTGCGCCATTACGAACTTCGAACATGCTTCCGAAGAAGTCCAACACGTGCGCGTAAACCTTCAACTTCGCAGCGGTCGCCTGATTCCGCATGGCTTCCGCGGTTGGTCTGTCCAGTTTTGAAAGCCCCAGATAGAGACGGCACAGCGACGGATCGGAGAGAAACCCGTCCAGAAAGTTGTTGTTCTCTTTGCCCAGCGCGCCCAGCCAATAGGCGGCGTTATAAAGCACCGGAATCTTGGTGGGGGCGTATTGAAGCTCAAAGCGCCGGTTGGCGCGCAAGTCCTTTTCCAATTCCGCCAGGGGAAACCCCGAGTCCACCGTGATGAAGGCTTTGGTCGCGTTCACCGTTTCCAGCACCACATCCGTTCCGCAAGAGCCACGCATACGGTAGCCCAGGATCTTCAACAGAGCCGCTGTCTGCTCACTGTCGCAGGCGGGCACCACAATGGCGTGGTCTTTCCCAGCCATACCCTCCAGTTCCCGAGCCTCCGCTACGTAGCGGAGTAGCAACTTCAGGTACTCCGTCGGCTCCAAAGCCTCATTGGCGGAGATCGCCTGATATCCGTTGGTGACAATGTTGCGTGCCAGGGCGGGCAGCAGCTCCTCTGGCGCCAAGTCGGGAGACAAGGCGGCCATGCGGGCAAACGAACTCAACGGGCCCGGAATGGAAACTGCGGAATAGAGTTTGCTGAGTTCTGCCTCATAGCCCGCATTTTTCGCAGGCTCACTCAGGTCGGTACCGCCCGCGTCACGGTAGGCGCGCAAATCGGTGTTCAGCGTTTCGCTCTGGCCTTCGGTCAAGTCCACCAGGACCACTTCGCGCAGCGCGAGCAGCTTGCGTTCCGGGTCGTGTTCTAAGGACGCCCATTTCAGGTAGGCGTCCCGTCGTCCCGGCAGGCGGTGACGGTCCAGAAACTCGGCATAGGCCGCTTGAGCATCGGCATTGCTGCCTGAGCTGGCCGCGTCTTCAAGGAGAGCCCGCGCTCCGGCTACGTCTCCGGCTGCTTCGCGCTGGGTGACCTGGTTCTGTAAGGCGCTGGTGGTTGCGCCGGCAGCCGGCATCGCCACCAAGGCAAGGCCTAGCATTACGAGGAAAGAAACCTGGACAGTTGGAGCTGTCCGCATTTTGAAAGTTCTCACGGCAACTCTGCCCCCTAAACCACTATCCTGAGTTCGATCGTACACGCGACGAGCGCCTCGTAGGTCAACTAATCTACCACTTTATTGGCGACGCTTCGCCAGCCCCGCCCGGCATCGGCCCGGCACGACTGAATTCGTGAATTCTAAACCCGCTTCCCTGTCAGATGCCGCCAGCACTCCATCGATAACAAAAAGATTGAGGTAGGGCACCGGGACACTAGTCTAGCCGGTACGCGACCCTGGGTTGTGAACGTATTGTGAACTGTCCGTAAATTCTCAAAAGCGCGTCGTCTGGACTCTGCCGCGCTGGCTTTCCGACGCATAGTCCAACACGTCCGGCCGGCGCCAACGATCCTGGAACTGAAGGGTGCTTGGAGTATGCTGGCTCCAGAATCATGAAACGCTTTTTGCTCTTCCTTCTCCTGACCCTCCCCCTGTCCGCGCAATCGGGCGCGCCGGAGTATCGAATCGCCGTCATCGGCCTGGTTCACTCTCACGTCTGGGGGCATCTCCACACCATGGTGGAGGGAAAAACGGCCACGCTGGTCGGACTGGCCGAGCCGAACCAGGAACTGGTTGCCGAGGCCGAGAAATCGGGTGTCCCGGAAACCCTGATTTTTTCCGATTATCAGCAGATGCTCGACAAAGTGAAACCGGACATCGTCTGGGCGTTTGTCGAGAACAATCGTCATTTGGAAATCGCGCGTGCGTGCGCTCCGCGAAAGATCAACCTGATCTTCGAAAAGCCGCTTGCCAGCACGTATCAGGAAGCGAAAGAGATCCAGGCTTTGGCTGCTAAATACGGTATACGAGTAATGACGAACTATCAGATGGCGTGGTGGCCCACAAATTACGTGGCCAAGGCCGCCGTCGATCAGGGCGACGTTGGAAAGGTCTGGCGGCTTCACGGCACTGTTGGCCATGGTGGACCCGGTTCCGAGGGTCCCCGCAACAAGTACTTCTTCGAATGGCTCACCGACCCGGTGAAGAATGGCGCCGGAGCCTTAATGGATTTCGGCTGCTACAACGCCCTCTGGAGTCTCTGGTACCTCGGCAAACCGCAGACTGTCTTCGCCACCGTGAACCACCTCCGTCCCGACCGCTTCCCGAAGGTAGAGGACAACGCCAACCTGGAACTGCACTATCCCAACGCCGTTGGCATCTTCGAAGCAAGTTGGGATTTGCCTCGGGGCTATCAGGATCTTGAAGTCTTCGGTTGGGACGGTCAGGGCCAGGGGAAAGACACAAAGACAGCCAGCCTCCTTATGACTCAACGCGCCGTCACCCTGCACCGGGGCGAGAAGGAACAAACGCTTGATCTGACGCCGCTGCCCGACGATCAGCGCGAGCCCATTGCCTACATGGTGTCGTGCATCAAGGGCAACAAGCCGATCGCGGGCCTTACGGCCATCGACATCAACGTTGACGTCATCAAAATTATCGATCTCGCCAAGGTCTCCGTCACAACCGGCAAAGCAGTGAAATTCGAATAACCAGTGGGGCGGATCACTCGGGTCCGAGCTATCGCAATGTCGGCTCGCGTAAGACTTGAGCACTCAACCACCCGTCAGCAAGTCGATGCCTGAATTCCACCGCTCGCCAGCACAGAACCGCGCGCGTTAGCAAGCGGATGCACGGCAGAGTCGACCCGGCGGGCTTGCCTATCCCACCGTCTTCGTTTCAAACGCCAGCAAGGTCGCTCCGCCGTCAGCGAAATTCTGCAAATCCGCCTTGGTCGCCTCACCTTGCGGCGACGCTAGTGCCGCTTCCAGATCCTGAGCTGAATCGAAATGCAATTCGGCTACCAGATGCGGCCCTGTGCCTGGACCGAGTGTCCGCGGTGTCTCCCGGCTCACGATGTACGTCCGCAACCGTGGAATCTTCTGTGCGAGGGGGACATGCGTGGCGAAGTAGTACCGGTTAAACGCTGCCGGATCCCGTGGCTGATTATAGAGAACGAGAAGCTTTGTCATATGAGACTCATCCTGGAGTCGAGGCCAGCGTACCAGAATTCTAAGCCGTCGGAAAGAAGGTCGCACATCTGTGAAGCAGAAGTTCACGGGCGCCGCGCACCCCGGAGAATTCATGAGAGGGTAATCTTCCGGTGGTATTTCCCGTGATAGATTTCAGAGAACGAGGGGGCCGATGAAAACGATCCTGTGTCGATGCCTTGCGACTTGCTCGGTGCTATTGGCCGCTCAAGCGGCCTTTGCCCAGGGGGAGTTCCAAATGAACCCACGGCACATGTCCGGCTGGAACCCGAATGCCAACCAGGGCCGCTGCCGCCTGCTGCTTTGGGTCGATCAACGGGCGAACGTTAGAATCCGTGGCTGGGATATCTGGGTCAAGACCATGCAGGGTGCGCCAAGCCGCGATGAGGGTAGCGAATGCAACCAGCCGATGCCGGCTTCCGTCCGCGACTTCCAGATTCGCACCGTCAAGGGCCGCGGCAAGGTCTGGCTGTCCCAACTCCCCAATCCCGGTAACCGCTACCAAGCCGTGGTTTCCATCGACGACCATCAAGGCGGCGCTGCTTCGTACGTGGTTGACGTGAGCTGGATCAGAGGTGGCCCTCCGCCCGGACCTCCGCCTCCCCCAGTTGGCTTTGATGGAATTCGCTCCTGCCAGGACCGTGTGCGCGACGAGTTTTATCGGCGCAATCGGGGAAACCAAGTGTCGATTGACTTCAAGGGACCGCCCAACCAGAACAATATAGGCGGCAATCGAGCGAATGTCCAGGGCCGTGCCGTAGGACGCAGCCAGTATGAGTCTCGCGAAATGACATATACCTGCGTCGTGAATTACCAGCGGCAACAGGTCGATTCGGCGAACTACAACTACATGGGCAACGGCCTTCGCTCCGGCCAACCGATGCAATAGAGGATAGTCGCGCTATTTACCGGCGCCGTTCCAATCAATAATATTGACCAGCTTCCAGGGGTTCTTTCTCAGCTGAAACTCCAGTTGGCCATCTTTGTTAACGATCAACTGGCTGGCCGGGTAGAGCACGCCTTCGCTCTTCTTATTGTCGGCGTCGTTTATGTTGATTTCGCCGGCGGTCAAGTTATAGGCGGTGCTTGGGGTGTTCCGGTAGGCTTCACCGAATCGGATCCAGCGGTTCGCCGCGAAGCGAATCCGGCGGCCGGTCTCGGTTTTCGTCACGCTGATGTAGGCAAGTTGGTTGCCAACCGTTCCGGTAATGGCGATGCTGCCCACTGACGGCGCCTTCTCGAGTGCGTCTACCAATCCTTTATTCTGACCCTTCTTGTAGGCCTCGATAAAGGCTTGTCTGTCCTCCTGGGTCGAGTACTTGAGGATGGTGATTTTCACGCTGACGGTCTTCCCCAGCTGCGTACTGGTGCCCATGGCGGTGGCATCGATCGTCTCTGATTTTCCGTCATCGGCAGGGATAGCAACCGTGGACGTTGTGAGGAGCAACGTGCCAAGTAGGAGACCTGCGTAAGCGAAGTTGCGAACTTTGGATTTGAAGTTATTGTCGTGCGACATCTGTATTGTCCTTTCCGAATCGACCGGCCCGGGGCCTGAAGCGTGCCAAACCTGGCACGGACTCAGCGCAGGAGGGCCTGGAGCAGTTTAACGCGTGCGGGTGGCACGCCCCGAGTATATACGCCAATCCACTGTCCTCGCTACCAGAGCACCGCCCCTTCACAACCCCTGGCAGGAAATAGCGCAGCCAAGCCCAGCGGCAAGCCAAGCTGTTTTGCGAAACGAAGTCGGATGCCCCATCTCCTTGTGTAGCAGACGAACTCAAAGTACTGAATACAGATGGGTTAGCTACGACTTTGGGAGATCCCGATACCCACCCGCAGCGGCACGAGCCCGGTCAGCTTGAGCCCAATCCGTTTTTGCGAAAGCCAACCTGGCCCTTGATCTGGCCCAATCCCGATACAATCTTGGCTTGGCCTCCATTGTTGAGTTGACGCAAGCGCAACTCGGACAAACAACGGCCGAGGTTGAGAACCTGAACGCGAAATACGAATAACAAGAGGCATACGCAGCGTTTTCAGTACACGCTCGGACGGTTGCATTAACGGTGGACTCGTATGGAAGTCGAACTCAAGTCGCAGGCTTCGTCTCATTCTGAAGCGAAAACCAGAAGCGGGCAGACGCAGCGGCTTCTTTTCTTCGGTTTCGGTGGGCTCTGGTTGTTGCTCGCCGTGACCGGCCTCTATGCACTATCCGTCCTGGGAAGCATCCAAAACCGAAACGAACGCATCCGGCAGGATTATTTCAATCGGGACCGCATCCTGGAACAGCTTCGCTCCGACGTATACCTCTCGGGCACATATGTTCGCGATCTGCTTCTGGAGCAGGACCACAGCAGGGCGGGAATGCATCGAAAGGAACTGGAAGATACGCGGATTCGCATTGAGGCCAACGTAGCTGCGTACGAGGCCATCCTTCGCCCTAAAGAACGTGCCCCCTTCCTGCAGTTCACAAGTCAGGTCAAAGAATATTTCGATTCGCTGCGCCCCGCCCTGGAATGGAATGCCACCCAACGTCAAGCTTTAGGGTATGCCTTCACGAGGAATTCGCTTCTGCCGAGACGCATGATAATCGTCCACCTGGCAGATCAGATTAGCGAAGTAAACAAAAGGCAAATGGAGTCAGGCAACCAGCAAATAGCCGTTCTGTTCAGTGACTTTCGGCGCTCCTTGAGCGTCCTGTTGGTTTTGACGATGCTCTGCGGGACCTTGCTGGCGGCCGTCAGCATCCGCCGTGTTTTACGTCTGGAGCGCTTGTCCGCTCAGCGCTTCGACGCAGTAGAACATGCCCGCGCCGCGCTGCGAGACCTGTCGTGCCGGCTCATTGCGGTGCAAGAGTCGGAGCGGCGGGCGCTTTCGAGGGAGCTGCATGACGAAGTAGGCCAGTCACTCTCAGCTCTGCTGCTAGGCATCGGCAATGCAGCGGCGGCTATTCCGCGCGGCGGCAACGCGGATGTGCAGGAGCAGCTCCACGAACTGCGTCGCCTCGCTGAAAGGACCTTGGCTGCCGTGCGCGACATGTCTCTTCTTCTTCGTCCTTCCATGCTGGACGACTTAGGGCTGATACCAGCGCTGCAGTGGCAGGCACGGGAGATATCCCGGACCAAGGACCTCGCCGTGCAAGTGCATGCGGAGGAAGTACCCGACGATCTTCCGGACGATTACAAGACTTGCGTCTATCGACTGGTCCAGGAAGCTCTCCACAATATTGCGCGTCACGCGAACGCCAGAAGCGTAGATATTCATTTGAGTCAGGGCACGGACAAGCTCTTGCTCGAGATCCGCGATGATGGGCACGGATTTGTGCCGGAGCTCGAGAAAGGGGTCGGCCTTCTAGGAATGGAAGAAAGGGTGAAGTATCTACATGGCTCTTTCCACGTCGACTCCAGGCCAGGAGAAGGAACGTCGATTCGAGTGGAGCTGCCGCATTCCAGAAAAAATGCGGCGGTGTTGATATGACTTTGGTTCGAATCGTCTTGGCGGACGATCACATCATCATGCGGCACGGCCTTCGGCTGGTGCTGGAACGACAACCCGACTTCGCCGTCATCGGCGAGGCCAATAACGGCCGGGAGGCCATCGACCTGGTTATTCGGGAAACCCCGGACGTCGTCATCATGGATATCGCCATGCCGCTCTTGAATGGCATTGAAGCAACCAGAAGAATCAATGAAGAACGGCTAAAAACAGCGGTTGTGATTCTCAGCATGCACGCCGATGAAGGGTATATTTTGAAAGCTCTGCGGGCCGGCGCCCGCGGCTATCTTCTGAAAGACTCGGCGGATGCCGATTTGATCCAGGCGGTTCGCGCAGTAAATGCTGGTAAAGCCTTCTTTAGTCCGGCTGTCAGCAAAGTGCTCGCCGACGATTATCTAAGGCAGATGCGGCAACAAGGAGTGGATGATCCTTACGATCTGCTGACGCCCCGCGAAAGAGAACTGCTGCAACTCATCGTCGAACTGAAGTCCACAAAGGATATCGCCGCTCTGCTGAACCTCAGCCCGCATACGATCGACACACACCGTGCGAATCTCATGCAGAAGCTGAACGTACACAGCACCGCGGAGCTGATTCTGTACGCCGTACGCAAAGGCGTGATCACCTGAGAGCGTGACGTAATCCGCTTTCATACACCGACGAGCAGTTGGCCCGTCGGCTGGTCTTTCAAGGAGACGTCTAAAACCCGACCGGACGCCGAGCCAACCGGTGCAGCGCTGCAACCAGCGCATCAATATCCTCGCACGTATGTAAAGCGCGAGCGAGGGACGGACGCTGCTCTCCTGGCCAAAGCGCCGCAGGATCGGCTGCGCACAGTGATGACCGGCTGCCTTCGCGGTTGAGCGCGGAGCCGACCGTCTCTGTCTTGTGTCCATCGAGCACAAACGACAGCACACCCGCGCGGTGTGCCTTTTTGCCATACTCCGCCTGCAGGATCTCCCCGTTATCGTCCACAGGAATGACGCGGAGCTTGGCGCCGGTCTGCGTACACAGCTGTCGCCAGGGCACGATGTTGGCGTGGTGTTCCAGCCAGCTGATGATGATCTCGTCGTCCTTGCCGAGGTTCTGCCGGCCCCAGCTCTGCGCCACCAGGTTAATAGCCTCGGTAGCGCCGCGCACAAATACAATCTCGTTTGCCGAAGAGGCATTCAGAAATCCGCGCACCTTGTCGCGCGCGGGTATGACTCCGCCCGGGTTGCTGCTTTCTTCTCTAGGCACCTGCGCCGGATTCTAGGCGCTCGCTTATTTGAAGGCACGATCTTTACCCAGTGATGGCTCAACCGTCAAGGTGACCGCGGAAAAGGCAACCAAGCCAGCGCGTATAGACCACATCGTTATCGAGGTACAGGCGCCCGGCTGCCCTCCCGAACAAGACTCGTGGATTAAGCGGTCCATCGAGGCTTGCTTGATCCATAACACCTTGACTCACAGTCCTCACATCGAGAGCGTGGTTCGGGTTGGGGAGCTAGCGCACGTTTCCTGATCGGCCGCCATCAGGCCGATACAATCAGTCTGGCGTGACCAGGGAACAAGAGACCGAGCTGACCCGAAGTGTGCTGGCGGGAGACTCCGCCGCCTTTGACGCATTCGTCGAGCATTTCCGGGCGAAGGTTTTTCACTATACCTGGCTGATGTGCGGCCAGAGAGAGGACGCCGAGGAAGTGGCTCAGGATACGTTGCTGGGCGTTTTCCAGCATTTGGACGATCTGCGCGAACCGGAGCGGGTCAGGCCCTGGATTTTTCGCATCGCTCGGAATGCGTGTCTCACGAAGCGTCGCCAAAGCGTCTTTGCCCCGGCCCGGGAACTATCGCTCGACGAATTTGTTCCGGTTGTCCACGGTGATGGGCAACATCGTCACATCGACATCGCCGACTGGTCATCGCTCCCAGAGGACACAGTTCTCCAGTCTGAGTTGAAAGAACAGCTCGAGGGTGCGATCGCCGCGCTGCCGGATAACTACAAATCCGTTGTTCTTTTGCGCGACGTGGAAGCTCTTTCAACCGAGGAAACCGCGCAAATCCTCGCCGTCAGCACCGATACGGTAAAAACCCGCTTGCACCGGGCTCGCCTCGCCCTCCGGCAGAAGCTCGACCAATACGTAAACACTGCAAGGCCAGGTGGGGGCAGGTGAACCATGGTGCACGATCCCGAACGCTGTAAGCAGATCTTCGCGTTGCTCTCCGAATACCTCGATCTGGAATTGCCGCCGGAAGCCTGCGCGGAGATCGAGTCGCACATGACCGACTGCGCACCGTGCATCGAGTTTGCCGAAAGCCTCAAAACAACCATCGCGCTGTGTCGCCAGCATTCACCGGGAGTCATGCCCCGGCCTCTCAGTGCCGAAGCTAGGGCGACCCTCGAATCCGCCTGGCAGCAGGTACTTGTCAGCCGGAAGCAATCACTCCAGTAGCGCGCAGGAAATCGAGGATCGAGTTTCGTTCGTCATCGTTGGTAACCGCGGAGTGTGCCCTAACTAATGCCCGTCATCTCCGCATTGTGGATCAGATAACATAGCTTTCGGGAGTTTTTCACCGTTAAACACGCCTTAACACCTCAGCTATACAATTCACAGTTTCATAATAAGTGGGCTCTCGATTTCGGCGACGGCGGACGGGCTTCCGTTGCCGCAGGCGATTCAGGCCTGAACCGCGCCCTCGGCATCCGGCACACCACAGACTGATCTTCAACGCCCACTCATCGCATCTGACCTCGGCAACGTGTGATGATGGGTCAGGGTCGTCAAAAGCCGTCGCTGACGCGGTGGCATTAAGCGGGGAAAAGAAGATGCCGGAGTGGTTGGGACTGGTTCTGTTCATCGCGGCTTACTTCGCGCTGATGCGTTGGGTTCTGCCTCGTTTCGGCGTGCCGACTTGAATGTCGAATTCATGCAGTGTCGAGTCTCGACACGAATTAAAGCCGACGCCAGAAGCCAAAGATCAATCATCACAGGCACCCGCCGGCAAAGTCTGATCAGCGTTTTCGCCACCATTGCTATGCTGGGGGCGAATTCGATGTTTCGATTTCACCTGGCACTGATTCTTCTCGTCTGGTCCGCCGGCGCCCAGGAGCCTCCCGAACAGACTCTTAAACACGCCATCGAGGCGCACCAATCCGGCGACGTGGAGCGCGCGATAGCGGGCTATCGCAAATACCTCCAGGTCCATCCCGACGCGGCCGATGTACGCTCCAATCTGGGCGCTGCGCTGGCCGCCAACGGCCGCTATGACGACGCCATCGTGGAGTACCAAAAGGCGCTGAAGGGCGCACCCCGCAATCCGCGCGTCATCCGGCTGAACCTCGCAATCGCCTATTACAAGGCGGGCCTCATCTCTAAAGCCGCCGTCGAGCTGAACGCGTTGCACGCGGTGGAGCCTGCCAATCGCCAAGTCATTACCTTGTTGGCCGATTGCTGGCTGCGCCAGGAAGAGGACGCCAAAGTCATCGCACTTCTGACGCCGATCGACAAGCAAGATCCGAAGGACCTCGCGATCGCTTATATGCTGGGCACCGCCTTGCTTCGCAGCAAACAAACCGAGCGCGGCCAACTGGTGATCGACCGCATCCTGCGCAACAGCGATTCGGCCGAGGCTCACCTCCTGATGGGCACCGTAAGACTCAACGCTCTCGAATACAACGCCGCCATCGCGGACCTTCAGAAGGCCGTCGAATTGAATCCGCAACTTCCTGATGTTTATTCCTATCTCGGCCGGGCGCACATGGACAGCGGCGATATGGCCTCCGCACGCATTGACTTCCAGAAGGAGCTTCAGCAGAATCCGAACGATTTCGAGTCCAACCTGAACCTCGCCGTACTGTTGAAGCTGGAACAAGATTACGAAGGAGCCATGAAGCTGCTGGACCGCGCGCTGCGCGTCCGCCCGGGTGATCTACGCGTGCTGTACCAGGTGGCGACGGTTCAACTGGCCTCCGGAAAAATCGAGGAAGCTCGCGCCACGCTGGAAGACGTTCTGAAGCAGTCTCCCGATTTCGTCGAGGGGCACATATCGCTGGCCACCATTTACTACCACGAGAAACGAAAGGCCGATGGAGACCGCGAGCGCTCGATTGTGCAGCGGCTGAACGCCGAAAAGCAGGCCAAGGAAGCCGCCACGAAACCGCAGTAACTACTTCGAACGGGCCGGCTCGGTAACGGTCAGGATCTGGTCGGTGGTCACATCGTGCAAGGTTTGATGAATCCCGCTCGGCCACTTAATGTCGATCTCGCGAATCGTTTTTGATCTTCCCAGCCCGAAGTGAACTCGCGAATCGCTGGAGCAGGCATAACCCACGGCGGTCGTGACCTCGTTGTACTGCTTCAAGCCGTCCTCACCGGTGATGCGTATCTGGGCTCCCAAACCCATGCGGTTGCTCGTCGAGCCAACCAGCTTTAACAGGATCCAGTGGTTGTCGTTTGGCGAGATGTTGTGGAAGTACTCCGCCTTGCCGTTGAGCACGGTCACCACAGCGTCGATGCGCCCGTCATTGTCCACGTCGCCGAATGCAACGCCGCGATGCGCCGCGGCCTTCTGGAAATCGGGGCCTGCCTGTGCGCTCACATCCTGAAACTTGGCCTTGCCCAGGTTACGAAAGACAGTGTTTGGCTCCTCATATTTACGGCTCGAGAACTGCGCGATATTATCGAGCACATTTCCCCGCGCGACAAACAGGTCCTTCCAGCCATCATTGTCGAAATCAAAAATTCCGTTCGACCACCCCGACATGTTGCGAGTCGGTATCAATTGGCTGTCATTCGTAATCTCCCAGAATTGGCCGTCACCCCGGTTCTGGTAAAGCGGAAACGACTCGTTCTCGACAGCAGTGTGCCAGATATCGGGGCGCCCGTCGTTGTCGATGTCTTTGAAATCGGCGCCCATGCCGGAAATGGCGTTGGCACTCTGCGAGTAGGCGACGCCGCTCTCGAGGGCCACCTCTTCGAATCGCTTGCCGCCGACGTTGTGAAACAGGAAGTTCGGATGGTTATCGTTGGCCACGAAGATGTCCATGAATCCGTCGCCGTCGTAATCCGCGATCACGGCGCCCATCCCTTTGCCCAGGTACTTGTGGATGCCGGTTTCCACCGAGACGTCGGTGAAGGTTCCGTCTCCGTTGTTGCGATAGAGGGTGTTGGGCAGGGGCGCATAGTTCTTCGGATGGCAATAGGCGCGGGTGTTCTGATTCGGCCCGCAGTAAGGATCCTTGTTGACTTCCCACTTGCAGTAATTTGCGACGAAGAGGTCGGCCAGACCGTCGTTGTTGTAGTCAACCCAGGCCGCGGAGACCGACCACATCTTCTTGCCGTCCAACATGCCGCCGCCCACACCGGCTACGTCCGTAACG
>JBAUOG010000704.1:0-2543 GCA_049579625.1 Bryobacteraceae bacterium | reverse complement strand
GGGGGGACGTCTTGTCCGAGATGATATTCGCGAAAATCCCAAGCTCAGCAAGTCGTGGCGGCCAGGTGCGGTAACCAGCACTCTTGGCTTGCCGCACAATGCTCATCGCCCCATGGCCGGCGAGCCTCTCACAATCAGACTTCCTGGGAGCTTGGCAGAGCGGCGCACACTCTCCGAGTGTCGGACAGCCCGCCCGGAGCTAGCCGGACGCTTCCCAGAAGCCCGTTCTCTGGCTTGCCCTAAACTTGCCCTGGAAGACCCGGCCGAGCACGTTGACCGGAAGAAGGATGGATAGCGAGATGAAACCTCACTTTCCAGGATTGCCGAGCCGCAGAACCGGCATGAGATTACTTTTTCGTGCGCCAGACGGAAGGTGGCTCGGCCAAAGGGGTCGGAGATGTCAGGTCCCCCAACCCCAAACAAGTAGAAAATAGATTCTTGGCGAAAGGCTCGGGCGATTGCGGCGCAATGCCACTCAAGAAACCGAGGTACTCATGCTGATTGATTGACGCCGCATCGGGTGGTGCAAAAGCCGCGTGGAAGATGGGATTGTTGGCACTTGCCCAGCCCGTTTTCGCAAACTCCCGTACGTGGGCTACCAGGTCGTCTTTTGCCTTTTTGATGCTCGCAGCGTCTTCATGGTCGTACTTAATTCGATTCATGTCGCGCAGATCAAACGGCAATTTACCATCTCCCCTGACGAGAAGCACCGTGCAACGGGCAAGGGTGTGCGCAAACGCCAGCTCGTATCCGACGCAGGTATTCTCGCCGGTCATGTCAGCTACGATGACGTGCGAATGCCGGATTTGCCGGAAGATACCGGGTGTTATCATGCCGGGACCATCTGAAAGAGCGCTATCAGGTTCCATCAAAACTGCATCTGCGGCTGCCTTCACGATCTTCTCGTAGACAATCACGAAGCGCTCCCGGGTCGGTGTATCTTCCCCTTTCATGGGCCCGATAAAGAGACATTTCGGCTTTCGGGCGGGAGTTCCCAATCCGGCTAACAGACCTACACTTCCGAAACCCAGGTTCTCATTAGCTCTTAATCCACATCCTTCACAGATGCAACAGAGAGCGCATCCACCAGTCGCCCCGTGAGGCCATTCTCCGAATGGCCGACCATCCGCCCGGAGACGGCAAACGCCACTCCTGCAGATCGGCGTTTTACCGCCGGGTGCTCCAGCACCGCGTCCCGAAGAGGGTCCTTTGGGGATCAGCGTAAGACCTTGAAACACAGCGCGGTTGGTTTGGGTACCGATCACGGTACGCAGGTACGCCGACTTTGACGAAATCAAACCCGACGAGTATCGGTACTAGCAAAGTCGGGCCCCGTGCATGGTTGGTCCTTCCGATCACAGATTTCGGGATATATTATCGGGTTCATGCTGAAGACCATCGCTCTCGCTGAACTGTTCGTCTGCTGGATTCTCTGGGCTTCGGCGTTTGTGAAACCTCGCAAACAGGCCACCGGCGCGAAGACGGTGGCCCGAGCTCCGGCCTCCAAGTGGGGCATTTTTCTGGTGATGATCGGTTTCATGCTCGTCTTTGCCTACATACGCCCGATGGGGTTTGAGAAACCCACGTGGTCATTGATTGTTTCAATGTTTCTCGGCCCGCCGTCCGTTGCGGTCGCTTGGTCGGCCACGCGCCATCTTGGCAAGCAATGGCGCTATGAGGCTGCGCTGCGCGAAGACCACGAACTGATACAGACCGGTCCATATCGTTGGGTCCGGCATCCTATCTACACGTCGATGTTGGGCATGCTCCTGAGCGCGGGGTTCGCGTGGACGTGGTGGCCCCTATTCATTGCAGGCGTTCTTTTTTTCCTGGCCGGCACCGAGATTCGTGTTCGTGCGGAGGACCGGCTGCTCGCGGAACGCTTCCAGGCTTCTTTCGCGGACTACCGCTCTCGCGTCGGCGCCTTCATACCGTTCATACACTAACAAGTGGGGTTCGCAGTGACCGTCCGGCCAGCCTGGTTCGTATGGATCTTTAACGCAACATCGACAGAAGCCCGTGATTTTTGGTTTCCTTAATATCTTGTAGACTACTTAGAATGCACGCGTGGCTAGGTAGGAAATGGGCAGGCAGGTAGCTGTCGTGCTTTACGTGGTGGCGATGGCAGCCGTCATAGTCGGTGTAGATTTCATGTTCTTCAGAAACCGATTCTGGGAACGGCTCACCGTGAATATTGGCATTGTCTTGGTGTTCGCAGCTTTCTACTTGAGATTCCTCAGGCGTCCATGAACAAGGCGCGATAGCGTTTATCGGGTTTCAATTTGATCCGACCCGAACGTCTCCGGGCACGGTGTATCACAACGGTAGGACCGGTGATCTGCCAAGGAATGGCAGGGATGATTCCAGACGACAACGCCGTGTATCGTTCCTAATCCGGCGAAACTTCCCACATCCAGACTTAACCGGCCAATGTCTGCCCATTTTTAGGAGGGTTTGAGTTTTCTGATTTGAGTGAGAATCTTGACGATGCGGTTAGCAAGGCGGTCGAGAAGCCGGCGTGCGGAAGGATCGGTAACGTTGCG
>JBAUOG010000703.1:0-1851 GCA_049579625.1 Bryobacteraceae bacterium | reverse complement strand
GGGGAACAGATATCGCGGGTATTGCCCGAGCTCGGGGCTCTGCTCCGGCGGCCGCTGCTGACGCTCGAGCGCGTGCGCGTGTGCAAGCGTGACGGCCGACTGCTGTCGCCGCCGGCATCGATTCCGTCGACCGACGAGCATGGCCTGGCGATGTGGCAGAAGCTGATGGTGTACGCCTCAGAGCAGGCCCGCCACGGCCGAAGTCCGCTGCACGTGGCGCTCGTGCGCCGGCTGCGCGAGAGCGGGGCCAGCGGGGCGACCTGTCTACGCGGAATCTGGGGGTTCCACGGCGACCACGCGCCTCACGGCGATCGGTTGCTCCAACTTCGCCGCCACGTCCCGGTGGTGACGATCATCGTCGACACTCCCGAACGGGTCGCAGCTTCGTTCGAGATCGTGAATGAGCTCACCGGCGAGGCCGGGCTGGTAACGAGTGAGACGGTGCCGGCGATGACGTCGCTCTCCGAGGGGCGTCGTCAGCGCGGCGGGCTCCGCCTCGCCCGGCATCGCTTGTGACGCTGTGATCTTCGCGCCGCGCTCACGGACGAGGGGTGAGGCTCGCTCGGAGTCGCCGGCGAGTGCGATCATGCCCGTGTGACTCACCCCAACATCTACGACGCCGAATTCGAGTACGACCCGGAGGACCCGCCGGGGTACCGCGGCGGGATGGTGCACCTCAGCCGCGCAGCGGGTGGCGAGGAGATCACCGTGAAGCTGTTTGAGCTCCCGCCCGGCCAGATGCTGTGTCCGTACCACTATGAGTACGTCGAGGAGTGGCTGATCGTGCTCGACGGCGATCTCGAGCTGCGCACCCCGCGCGGCACGTCGGTCGTCAAGAAGGGTGACGTCGTCCGCTTCCCCACCGGACCCGACGGCGCCCACAAGCTGACAAACCTGAGCGAGACGACGGCCCGCTTGATCATGTTCTCGAGCTCGCGCGAGCCGGCGGTCGCGGTCTATCCGGACAGCTACAAGGTCGGGGTGTGGGCCGGCGACGTCACCCTGATGGTCCGACGGGCTGACGGCGACGTCCCGTACTACGAGGGCGAGCCCGGGACCTGATCGCCGGCCGGAGTAGAAGCGTGCAGCGCCTCAGTGCACTGCGCCGACGGTCGCCCGCCGGGTGATGAAGTCACCCACGGTCGCGACGTATTTGCCCTCCTCCTCGATGAACGTCATGTGGCCGCTGTCCTCGAACACGACGAGCTCGGCATCCGGGACGCCGTCCGCGATCGCCTGTGCGCCGGCGAGCGAGCAAGTCCGGTCGTGGCGCCCGGCGAGAACCAGTAGCGGATGCGAGACGGAACCCAGCCGATGTTCGACGTCAATGCCGCCGTACTCCGCGGTCGCCGCCGCGCGCAGGACATCCGGCGCGTAGACCGCGTCGCCCAGAGTCGCGCGGAGCGTATCGATCCGCGGATCGAGCGGATCGCGGAAGTGGAACGGCAGCTGGTCGGAAAGCAGCGACACGCAGTCCTCCTGCGTCCGGGCCTCGGCCTCCCGCGCCCACGAATCCGTGACCTGCTGACGCAGCTCCGCGGGTTCGAACGCTTCGAGGTTCCGCTGGACCGATTCCAGGAACGACGCCGCAGGCACGCCCGCCGAGATGATGCACGCGGCTGGCCGGCCGGCGAAATCGACCGCGTGCTGGAGCGCCACGAACGACCCGAACGAGTGCCCCAATACCGCATAGCGGTCGAGCTCGAGCGTCCGCGCCAGCCGTTCGACATCGGCGGCCATCTCCTCGAGCGTCCAGGTCTCAGGCGGCGCCGGATCCGAGCGTCCCTGGGAGCGCAGATCGACGAACAGCAACCGGCAGACGGCGGCAAGCGCGTCCAGGTGATGCCCGAA
>JBAUOG010000702.1:0-2850 GCA_049579625.1 Bryobacteraceae bacterium | reverse complement strand
GTAGTACTCCTTCACATCCTCGCCGTGGTTACCTTCGCTGTTGGTCAGCCCGAATATGCGTTCCTTCAGAATGGGGTCGCGCTCGTTCCATAAGGCGAGAGCAAAACACAGCCGCTGCTTTTCATCGCAGATTCCGCCCATGCCGTCCTCGCCCCAGCGGTAGGCGCGTGAGCGGGACTGGTCGTGGGGGAAGTAGTTCCACGCGTTACCGTCGTCGCTGTAGTCTTCCCGGACGGTGCCCCATTGCCTCTCGCTGAGGTAAGGTCCCCATTTCTTCCATGGGATTCCGGCTTCTCGCGCATCGTTCAGCCTCTTCTGCTCGGTGACGTCAACAAACGCGCGCTTCTCCATTCGTTAAATTCCTCCTTCTAAGCCCGCTGTGAGCCACTCTGAGGTTAGGCGCTTCCAAGCATCTTACACGGAACCGAAGATGCTCAGCTCCAATCGGCCACTGAATCTTCTGTGGACTGCGAGCGTCAGTCTGTCCTCGCATGAGGGACGGGCCGCCAACCCAGCGACCAATCAATCGAGTTGCCCTAGCGGCGCACTGGGTCCCTGCCCTTTCAGCACTTTTGAAATAGAAGGCCGTGGAGGACCTTCGCTACCCTTCCCCGATTCGGCCCTCCCCAAGTGGACCATGACGGCCGTACGAGGGGAATGAGACTGGTGCGAAGTATGATCGTCGGAGATGAAGCCACTCCAGCCAGGCCTCTCCGGCGATACCGAAGCCGACCGCCTGGCCTCCCACTCGTCGCTCAAGATTATCTGCCCATCCCAATAGGCTTCCGGATAGATGCTCTCACCCGGCGGTAATGTCACCTCAGGTCGTGTGCCCTGAGACGAATCCAGCCGATTACGAGCTATTATCGTGATGGACTTGCACAGAGCGGAAGGAGACGTATGATGAAAGTATGACTCATCGGAGAACACTAATGACTACATCCATTGCGGTGCGGTTGCTGACGTTAGTGGCACTCTCGTGCGCAATCGCATTGGCCCAAACCAAGCTCCAGGGAAAGATCACAGGGCGGAGCGGAGCGGAAATCATTCTACAGACGGAGGATTCGCCGAAGGTAATCGTCCTGCTGACTGACAGCACGGATGTAGGCCAGCTACAGGGCATGTTCAAGGCCCGCAACAAGAAAATGTCAATGGCCGCCCTCATTCCAGGTCTACCCATACAGGTAGAGGGGGCTTACGACGACAAGAACCAGCTGGTTGCCAAGACCATTAGGTTCAAGGGCAACGATCTGGAACAAGCTTATGCCATCCAGGCTGGTTTGTCCGAGACCAAAGAGGAGCTGGAAAAGCAGAATGCCACGCTTGCGGCGCAGAACGCAGCGCTGAAAGAGCAGCAGGAGGCGTTGACCGAACAGGAGAAGAAGATCGCCGCCAACAAGGCTGCGATCGCCGCTAACAGCGCGCGATTTGGCCAGCTCCACGACTACTACATTATTGACGAAGTGACGGTGTATTTCGGCAACGCCCAGGCAAGAGTGGAGCCCAAGTACAACCCTCAACTTGTTGCGTTGGCCGAAAAAGCGAAGACCGTCACGGGCTACATGATCGAGGTAAGAGGCTACGCTTCAGCGTCCGGCAGTGCCGTCCTGAACCAGAAGCTAAGTCAGCAACGGGCCAGCAACGTTACCAACATCCTGCTACAGCAGGGGCATATCCCGTTGACGAACATGTTGGCCCCGGGGGCAATGGGTGAGAGTGAAGAAGCAGCCAAGGAAGACAAAACGCAGGACACCGAAGCCGCGAATCGTCGCGTGGTCGTCCGGATACTTCAGAATAAAGCCATCGCCGGGACCTAGCTAGAAGGATTAAAATGTAAAGCGTGTCAGCGCGATCGCGCCTCGTTCCCGCTATTGCCTCACTTGCTTTTGCGAGGAAGCTTAAACACGAGCGAGATACCAAGAACTTCGTTTGTGCAGGCCCTGTTCAGATATATCAACTTTCAACGTCCCAACTCGTTTAGTACGTCGAGAATTGGTGTTGGCGGGATTCTTAGCATTCCGCCGAATGGCTTGTACATCTCCAGGATGATGAAGATAGCGGAGGAGACTGCAGTCGCGCCGAGCGCCAGAGCCACGACTACAGTTGAGTTCGGTGAGACGAAGAGACCAAAGCTGGCAAAGATGACGGCAAGCCACGAGACTACTACCACCAGGAGCGGGAGTGGCACGGCATTCTGCTCCGATTTGAGGAACAGCAGCCATTGGGTCTGCCGAAAGGCAAGGATCATGGAGAGGGACTGGGTTTTGATGGCGGCCTGTGTGTCATTCTGCGGCGTCAGAAGTTCCAGTTGGTCCAAAATGATTTCGCCGTGTTTCTTCGGCCTGAGTTCGGCTGCACGTGACGATACGCCTGGCCAGGTGCGGTCGATCCCGGCCTGTACCATTTGGCGAAACTCGGCACGAATTTCTCCTGTCTCAGGACCGTACCTTGCCAGCGTTTGGTCGATGCTGACAACCTCCGAGGAAATCTCCGCTACGTCGTTCTTGCGGGCATCGTAGAAGGACTTTGCGGAAGACACCAGCATCCCCAGGACCAGCGCTGCCATGGTAGCTATGAGACCGGTCGTAAGCCTTACGACCTCCTTTGGATCCGATCGAACGTGATCTTCGGGAAGGAGCCGGCGGACAGCCATGCCGATGAGAGCGGCCGCAAAGATAGATACAAACGTTATTAAGCTGGCCACGGTTGAATTCATAGTGTTTGCTGCTCTCTTTTCTGGCGCAGAGCCTCGATACTGTAAACCACTCTGCGGACGCCTCTTTATTATTTCTCAGCCTGGATTCGCTTGGCCGGTAAATCGGCGAATAGGGTTGTTGCTCTACTACGGTC
>JBAUOG010000701.1:0-3533 GCA_049579625.1 Bryobacteraceae bacterium | reverse complement strand
TCTGGCGGTCCGAGGACACACGGGTGTAAATCGCAGCTGGTCGCGTCACTTAGAACCTCCTGATCGCCGCTGTTTTGTTCGGCGATCGCCCGGACCATAGAACGGGCTTTGGTGGGTGCGAGTAGTTAATACGCCTGCGCCAGTTTCTCCGGAAGCAGGCGATCAAAGAGATACTCCGTTTGCAGCGTCCGTGGCCGGCCAGACCGCCGGTCAGCCACGACCTCCCCCGCGATGCAGTACCGCCGAGAAGGCACGCCTGGCGATTTCGCTCAGGGTTAAGCCGGTGGAAGCAGCATAGATGCGGAGTTTGTCCACGAGGTCGTGGGAGAGTTTCACGGTGAACGACACCTTCGCATCGCCGACTGGAACAGGGCGTTTGAGTCGCTGCGCCAAGACGAGGTAGCGGTAGGCCTGACGTTTGGAAATAGAGCAGTTCTTGGCGAGTTGTTCGACGGCCTCGGGCAGGTGTGGAAACCCGCGCAACAGGGTCCGCGCCAGGTTCAAGCGCTCGGCTTTCTGAACATCGCTGGCGCGGGCCATAACTCACCGCTGCTGGCCAACCTCTACCTGCACTGGTTTGACGTTCTGTTTCATCGAGCGACTGGGCCAGCTGTCAAGTATGGTGCCAAACTCGTGCGCTATGCCGACGACTTCGTTGTGCTGGCCAGACGAGTGGAATCCGGCATTGAGGCCTTTCTGGAATCGACGTTGATGGAGTGGCTGAACCTGGAAATCAACCGGGAGAAGACGCGCACGGTGGATTGGAAGGCGAAGCAAGCGAGCTTAGACTTTTTGGGCTTCACATTTCGCTGGGACCGCGACAAGTTCTATCAAACGAATCGCCGGTACCTCAATGTGTTTCCGTCCAAGAAGGCGCAGCAGCGGGAGCGGCAACAACTTCATGGGCTGACCAGCGCGAAAATGCGCTGGAAGTCGATGCCGGAGTTGATTGCCGACCTCAACCGTCATCTGCGCGGCTGGGCGAACTACTTTGCCTTTGGCTATCCGACGCCCATCTTCCGCCAGATGGACTGGTATGTCCTTCAGCGGTTGCGTTACAACCTGCGCCGCCGCAGTCAGCGCCCCTACAAGCTACCGGAAGGCGTCACTTCTGACATCTTCGGTCGCCAGTTAGGGCTGTTATCTCTTCGCGAACTTTCTCCTCAGTGGCAGCCGGCGCATGCCTCCGGCGACCCTTTCCGGAGAGCAGGATGCGGGAAATCCGCACGTCCGGTTCGATGAGGGGGCGGCCCGTCGTGCCCTTCGGCATCGCGGGTCGCTCTACTCTACTCATGTGGCTTCGCCGCCAGATAACTCGTTGATCGTCCGTTCATCCGGGCGGGGGAGTTCTTCCGAAAATTGTGGGTCGGGTTGCCAACCTGCGGTGGGGTTGTTTAACCGCCTGCCCGCGGACATAGCAAAGCCCTGGTCGGGTCGTTCGCATTTTCATTAGCGGGAATGAACGGGTCCCGGTCATCAGGGTTCTTCCGAGAATTCACTAGCGGGGTTGAACGGACCCGGTCATCGAGGTTTCGTTTCGCAAAAACCGGATCGGGCTCCGAGTCCACCTGGTCGATCGTGCTCGCATGGCCGTAGAGAGGTGATAAATCATGGCTACTCATTTCTATTCATAACTTTGAGTTCGTCCACACAACGAGGAGGTGATTGCGGGGTTCGTTTCGTAAAACAGAGAATTTCAGGGACCGTCCGAGGATGGCTCGTTTTTTCGCCACCTTCGGCCACTGTCCGCCGCTAGTTCTGTTCAGTTCGTTTCGCAAGAATGAATCGGGCTCAGAACTGGCCGGGCTCGTGCTTGCACGGGCGGGCGTTTGGACGTCCTGGGAGCGTGGCTAACCTGTCTGTATTCAGTATTTTGAGTCCGTCCCTACAACGGAGGTGGGGCATCCTTTGTTGGGGGGTGTGAAAACTCCAGCACAGGCCAGCATGAGCGCCTGAGTGCACAACGAGCAATGATGAAAGGTGTTGCCAAACTTAAAGCCCATCGGGGACGCCGCGGACTGGAGTCTCGCTCCCTTCCTGCGTCCGCCGAGCGGCCAATCGACGAGGGCCGCCTCCGAGGGCAGGCTCTTCGAGTCTGGATGCCTCCGCAGTGAAACTCAACGGGTACTCCATTTGTTCGTTTGGTCGAGGTTACAGACCGGGGCTGCGGAGGTCGTCCATGCCGGACGGTAGGGCGAACGGCGAGATTCGTGTTTTCAGACTTTCCCCGATCTCGATTGGGGTGGCGGAGAGGCGGTCGAGACGGCGGGCCAGCCGCAGGTACGAGACTCGTTCGGGGTTTATCCCCATCAACCGGCAGCAAACTGTGTCCACTGCGACCGGACTGCGGCCCGCGACAACGACGCCAGCAGGCTTGGGTGTTCCCAAAATAGGACCGTTCCCCGCCATCGCGATGATGCCATCGACGATCGCGAACTGGTTGGGAACAACCGACTGCAGATCGACGATGCACTCCGGGAGGCCCGCCCAGTGCAGAACATTCTTCGGCCACCCGTAGACGCTGCCGGGCACGATGCCAAACAGATTTTTCATGGACAGGGTGGCGCCGACCCAATGATGGGTTTTCATTTTGGCGAGCGAGATCAACAGATCGCAGCCGAGGATGATTTTCGGCAGGTAGATGTGAGCGAGCTTGGATTGCGGCCGGGGGATCACGGTTTGCGAGACCTCGTCGAGATTCAGGTCGACGAAATGCCGCTCAAACCGGGGCATGAGGTCGAAATAGCCCGCGGCATCGGCGAGATCGAGCGTAGCGCGGCGATGGCCTGGACCTTCCGCAATGGCCACCTTCGCCGCACCGCGAGCCAGGACTTCCTCGAAGACTGCTTTAACGAGAGCTGGATGGGTATTGATGGGTGCGCCGTTCGAGAACTCCACGAGGTTGGGCTTGATGACTACATTCTTGTCTTTGCAATCGAGGCGATGCTCGTCGAAGATGCGGTGAATGAAGTTGTCGAGGGGGGCGCCGTAATAGGTCACATCGGTGATTGAGACGGCAGGCCGCCGAATGAGGGAGCCTTCGCGGAACTGGCCGGCGGTGGCGTCCGCTGACCGGAAGGCACCGGTTGAAGCGAGCGAGAGGGCACCCAGAAAGAAGTAGCGTCGCGTGAGTGGCGGCAAGTCGGTGAGCGCAACCGGCGACTTAGTGGGTGAAGACATTGTGCTCGCTTTCGGCGGTGACGGCCAGGATGAATAGCGCCAAGTCGCGGATGCTCGCGATGCGGCCGCACGGAGACCACGGCCGGGCCCCGGCTTGAAATACCGTCTCGGCCAGGCGCAACCAGACCGCGGCTTCGAGGGAACCCGGATTCCGTTGGTAGCGCGCCGCAAGCGTAAGCGAAGGGCCTAGGAATTCTCGCGGTGTGTCCCGGAGGGCAAGAAGAGCGAGGCTGGTCGTTTCCGGGTAGGAAGCGATTGGCTCGCCCGCACGATAGGACCCTCCGTGATTCCAACCACCGTCGGCCAGCCGGCGCGAGAGTAAGTACAGCTGGGACTGATTCAGAGCCTGTGAG
>JBAUOG010000700.1:0-2251 GCA_049579625.1 Bryobacteraceae bacterium | reverse complement strand
TGCTTTATCCAATACCGGGTCGCATCCAAACAGATGTACTTATACACCGACGCAGGCAACGCATTGCTGGGCCCCGTGACACCAGGGACGGCCGGCACGCTGAGCAACAGTCAATGCACGATCAATGCGGCGGCGTCCTCTGTAAGCGGGTCCTTGGATACGCTAACGGTCACCGCCGCTGTCAGTTTTGCGCCGGCACCGGCCTTCATAGGCTCGAAGACGGCCTATGGGTATGCCACCGATATGGGAAATCTCAGCAGTGGATGGAAGACACTGGGCAGTTGGACTCCTGCGCCGACACAGCCCATAGCTCCGACAGCCGATTCGGTGACGCCGGCTTCCGGAGCAGGCACGAGCCAGACGTTCGGTTTCAAGTACTCCAGCGCAAATGGCTACTCGTACTTGAGCGTAGTCTACGCTCTGTTCAATTCGGCTCTGAGCTCGGGCAACGCATGCTTTATCCAATACCATGTGGCATCCAAACAGATGTACTTATACACTGACGCAGGCAACGCATTACTGGGGCCCGTGACACCCGGGGTGGCCGGCACGCTGAGCAACAGTCAATGCACGATCAATGCGGCGGCGTCCTCTGTAAGCGGGTCCTTGAATACGCTAACGGTCAACGCCGCACTCAGTTTTGCACCGGCCTTTATAGGCTCGCAGACGGCCTATGGGTATGCCACCGACAAGGGAAATCTGAGCAGCGGATGGAAGACACTGGGCAGTTGGACTCCCGCGCCGACACAGCCCATCGCGCCGACAGCCGACTCGGTGACGCCTTTTTCGGGAGCTGGCACGAGCCAGACATTCGCTTTCAAGTACTCCAGCGCGAATGGTTACTCGTACTTGAGCCTAGTCTACGCTCTGTTCAATTCGTCTCTGAGCGGGGCAAACGGATGCTTTATCCAATACCGGGTCGCATCCAAACAGATGTACTTATACACCGACGCAGGCAACGCATTGCTGGGGCCGGTGACACCCGGGACGGCGGGCACGCTGAGCAACAGTCAATGCACGATTGATGCGGGGGCGTCCTCTGTAAGCGGGTCCTTAAATACGCTAACGGTCAGCGTCGCGGTCACTTTTGCGCCGGCATTTACGGGCCTGAAAACAGTCCGTGGTTATGCCGCGGACAAAGGAAGTCTGAACAGCGGCTGGAAGACGCTGGGAAGCTGGACTCCGTAACGCCGGGCCCTAGTTAAAAGCCTCGTTCAACCCCCAAACCAGCGAACACCGCAGACGGTCTACGGTGTTCGGGAAGATCGTCGTCCGTCAGACATGTTTTCTCTCTAGCCTGAGAACCAGTCACAAGCGTCCGACCTATTTTTCTTGGCTCTAAGCTATTGAATCAAAATATCTTTCTCAAAGACCCGAGTCTCGCACTCCGCAGACGGAACGGCACCCAATGCTATTTCATGGTTCAGGCGGGAGTATCCGCCACTTCTTCGCAAACAGAAAGAGACACAATGCCTGATTCATTGAAAGACCGCCCTGACATCAAGGGCGATGCGACGACTGAGCAAGATCCGGCCACGCCGGAATCGAAGCAACCGCAGCCAGACGCTGGGCAGCCAGCTCCCCCCGCCGCCCCCGGCGCGGAGAAAGGAAACGGCTCCAGCACAACCGACGGCCCCGAAGTGGACGCAAAAACTCGAGCAAATCGCGAGAACGCCCAGAAGTCGACGGGCGCAAAGACACCCGAAGGCCGCGCCTCCTCCTCCAAGAACGCCTTCAAGCACGGCCTCTTCGTCGAGGACTTGACCCAGCACTTCAGCGAAGAACAAATCGAACGCTATCAGAGCTTCGTCGAAGGCATTGTTAAGGATCTTCACCCCGTGGGCGACCTCGAGTTGCACCTCGCGCAGCGTGTCGCCGACATCCAGTTCCGGCTCGAGTTGCTTCGCACCGCCGAGCTCAAGATTTACATGGGCGCCGCCATCCCCAACGCAACGATGGAAGGCTGCCTCGTGAAGGCCGGCAACCCCATGGGCCTGGCTTCGCTCTACGATCAGCGCTTTCAGCGCTCCTTCTCCAAGACCCTGGAGGAATTCCGGCACGCGCAACAAGCTCGCTTGGAACAGGAAAAACAGGCAATCGAGGAGCTGAGAGCGATTGCTGCCGCCCACATGCAGCAGAACGCCCCATTCGATCCAGGCCGGTTTGGCTTCGTTATTTCGCGCGAACTACTCTTCAATAAAGTACGCCTGGGAAATGCTAAGAAAATGGCTCAATTCTGCACGGGCGACGG
>JBAUOG010000699.1:0-4317 GCA_049579625.1 Bryobacteraceae bacterium | reverse complement strand
GTACTGAATCCAGTGTGGCGCGCGCACTCTTGCGTGCCGCGTCGGCACTCCTGCCGACGCTTGGTTTGCCCGTTTGCGAGGCGTCGGCGAAGTGGATCATTTGCTTTGACAACAACATAAGTCCTTTAAAATGTTTGCTCACTCTGAAAACTAAGTGACATTGGGCTGCCAGCCTGCCCCACAACGTTTAAGGTTTGGCGAAGGTGGCGTCTGTGGCGCCGGTGTTTACCGCAACTTTCGTAACTGTAACTTCGCCCTTCTTCTGGCCGTTCTGGAAGATCTGTACTTTCGAGGGTACCTTGATTCCGGCCGTGTCATTGAACTCCAGGTACTGTTCCTGGATCTCGCCGGGCGTGCCCATCATGTTTCCCGTGTATTCCTTCCCCACCAGCAGACCGGTTGCCGGATCGATAAGTAGCTTCACCGTTTGCTTGGTTTGCGGGTCGGTCACCACCACGGCTTCCACTTGCTTGTCGCCTAGAGTGACAGTCCCCGCCGCTTGGGCTTCAAGGCTTGCGGCACGTGCCAGTAGGAATACGGTCTCGCGGAATCCCTCTTCCTTAGCTTCGTCGGCGGCGCCGGCGGGCGCTTCTCGAACACCCTGTGGCGTCTTGGCCCACATCACCTTGCCGTCGTAACCCTGTGTCATCTCGCCCATCGGCGTGGTCATTTTCTGCAGCGACTTGCCACTGGAAGTCTCCGTCGATTCAACGTTCAAGGTCAAAGCACCCTGCGGTGTCTGGAGGGACATCGTGCCGCTTTCCACCAGGTCATTCACGGTCGCCAGCTTATCGCCGCCCATGGCGAGCCGCGTTTTGGCGAGTAATTGCTTTCCCTTCTCGAGCGATTCAGGGGTCGCGGCACTTACCGCTTCGGCCTTCGGCTTGGGAATCGAGATATCCCACTTAGTAACCGGGCCCAGCGACGCCAGAGATTCATCGAACTCCTTGGTGTTGCCGACAATCAGGACAAACATCTTGTTGCTGTCCCAATACTGTTTGGCTACTTTGAGAAGTTCCGGCTTGGTCACTTTGCGCACGTTGTCTTCGTAGCGCTGCAGGAAGTCAGGCGGATATCCGAAGTATTCGTACTGCAGCAGGCGGGTGACGATCTTGCCGGTGGAATCGAAATCGAAGGCAATGCCGTTGAGGATGGAATCCTTGGCTTGTTGCAGCTCGGCATCGGTCACTTCCGATTCGCCGATCTTGTGAATCTCTTCCTTGATCACGTTCAGCGCTTTCACAGTGCTTCCGGATTTTGTGCTGGCGTAGGCCATGTAATCGCCAGGCATGTCCCATCCGGCGCCCCAAGAAGCCCCCGTGCCGTAAGCCAAGCCTTCCTTGGTACGAACGCGGTTGAACAGCCGAGAGCTGAAGCCGCCGCCCAGCACTTGGGTCAGTACACTGGCGGCATAGTAATCGGGATCGTTGCGTTTACCGCCCAGCGCGGCAATCATAACTGTGGATTGATTCACGTCCGGCTTATCGATCACATAGATGCCGGAACGCGATTTGGCGGCAGGCTCGACCTCGGGCACGGGTGGCTTCGGATGTCCACCCTTAGGCCAGGTTCCGAATTCCTTTTCGATCAGGGCTTTCATGTCGGCCGCTTTGAAGTCGCCCCAAACGCCGAGGATGACGTTCTCGGGCTGATAGTACATTTTGTGAAAAGCGACTAAGTCAGCTCGCGTAATTGCATTGACTGTGTCGTATTCTTCTAGCCGTCCATAAGGGCTGTCTTTGCCGTAAAGGATTCGCCTCAACTCGCGTTGGGCAATTGCATCCTTGTTCTCATTGCGGCGCGAAATGCCATCGATGATCTCGGTCTTCGCGAGCTCGATCTTGTCTTGCGGAAAGGCCGGGTTGCGCAATACATCCGCCAAGATGTGAATGACCTGGGGAGCATTCTCTTTGAGCGAGAACGCTGAGGCTGATCCCTCCGCCTCGTCGATGCCGGTTTCCACCGAGGCGCCCATTCGGTCGAGCAGGTCGTCCAGCTTGTCCCCGTCGATGGTCGCCGTGCCGCCCGAGCGCATGACGTCGCCAGTTACGCTCGCCAGCCCGGTCTTTTCCCCTGGCTCCAACCGGTTGCCGGTATGTATCCGGGCGGCGACCGTCACGGTCGGCAGTTCGTGATCCTCAAGCAGGAACAGAACAATGCCGTTGGGCAATTCAATTCGCTCCGGCTTCGGCACCTGGATGTCGTGAAGCGGCGGATACTTGAGGCTCTTATAGCTGGTCGCAGGCTTTTGTTGTGCCGCGAGACTGCCGGCGGCCGCCAGCACTACCACAGCAACAGCAGCGAACTTTCTTGAAGGTTGGCGCATGATTACTTTGCCTCCGCGACTTCGAGAGGTTCAATCACTCCGATGGTTTCGTTTCCTTGGGTGAACGTGAGTTTGGCCACCCGCTGTATGTCTGCCGGGGTCACGGCGTTGATCTGATTGAGGAAGCGGAACAGGTTACGCCAATCGCCGGTCAATACCTGGTACTCAGCAAGGTCTGAAGCCATCGCCTGATTGCTCTTAAACTGAGCGATCAAGCCGGCGCGAAATCGTGCCTTGACGCCGTCCAGTTCTTCCTGACTCACCGGTTCCGTCTTCAGCTTGTCGATCTGGGCGTTCATCGCCTTTTCGACTTCGGCGTTCGTTTTGCCAGGAGCCACAAATGCGTAGAACAGAAACAGGTTCGGATACTTTTGGCCAGGAAATCCGGGGAACCCGCCGGCCTGTATGGCAACCTTCTCCTGCTCAACCAGCGACCGGTTGAGCCGTGAGGACCGCCCTTCGCTCAGAATGCTGCCGAGAGCCGTGTAAACCGCATTGTCGGGATCGTTGATATCCGGCTTGTGGTAGCCCATGATGACGACACGCTGCGCATTTACCCGAAGAGTGACGCGGCGTTCGGCCACCTGCACCGGCTCGACCGTTCGCACCGGATCGGGCTTCGGACCGCTGGGAATCCTGCCAAAATAGATCTCTGCGAGCCGCTTGATTTCCTTGGGATCGACATCACCCACAATGACGCTGGTCAGGTTACTGGGTTGGTAATACTTCTGGAAGAATTCGATAGCGTCCTTCCTCGTGAAGTTGTTCAGATCGCTGGGGAAGCCGATGGTCGGCTCTTTGTAGGGATGCGCCTTGTAAGCGGTGGTTAGGAACTCTTCGATCAGCTTGCCGACTGGATTGCTGTCGGTGCGCATGCGACGCTCTTCCATCACCACGTCGCGCTCCTTATAGAACTCACGGAACACAGGGTCGCGGAAGCGCTCGGATTCCAGATAGAACCAGAGCTCGATGGAATTCGACGGAAGGCTGTAGAAATACTGCGTGGCGTCTTCCGATGTTCCGGCATTCATGCCGCGGCCACCCGCGGCGTCAATGGCTTTGCCGAATTCGTTGCTCACAACGAACTTCCCGGCCGCTTCCTGGGCTGCTTTGAAGTCGGCTTCGAGCTGCTTCAACTTAGCGGGATTCGCGTTGCGGCCCTTGTCGCGCTCGGCTCGTAAGGCGAGAAACGTCTGGTCAACGTGATCCAGCGCCAGCTTCTCCTCGGCATAGTTCGTGGTGCCAACCACCTCGGTTCCCTTGAACGCCATGTGCTCGAACATGTGAGCAAGGCCGGTGTGGCCGACCGGCTCTTGGACGGATCCGACGTCGGCATAGGTGAACAGCGTCGCGACGGGCGCCTCATGCCGCTCGTAGACGATGAATGTCATCCCGTTCTCGAGCTTGAATTGCGAGATTTTCGATTCAATCTCGTGGAACGTATCCTGGCCCAGGCAGACTGCGGCTCCGAGCAAGAGTAAAGCGGCTGCTTTCATAGCTTCTCCATAGTAAGACGCACCAAAATCTTAAGACGCACGAAACCCCAATCGGCGTCTAATAGCTTTGTTCTAGCGGCCTCGATTGAAGACCGCAACCGCGCTAGTTCAGCACGGCTTCAATGCACCCGAGCAGATGATCGACGCGTTCTTCGGTTGCCAGCGGACCCATCGTGCCGACACGAAGGATCTTTCCGGCCAACTGGCCCAGGCCGGAAGCAACTTCGATGTCGTAGCGATCGAACAGGCGCTGTCGGAGCGCCGCTTCGTCGACGCCGCCCGGAGGCTTCACCGTGGTTAAGTGCCAGATTCGATCCTCCGGCTTTTCAACCAGGGGTTCGAACCCCAGCGTACTGAGGCCCTTCAATAGACGGATGTTGGCGGCACGATGCCGCTCCCAACGCGCCTCGAGTCCCTCTTCTTCGATTACCGTCAGCGCCTGGTGCATCGCATAATACAGCGGCGATGCCGGCGTGTGATGGTAGACATACGGTG
>JBAUOG010000698.1:0-6923 GCA_049579625.1 Bryobacteraceae bacterium | reverse complement strand
GCAGCAGAAACGCGCCGCCATCGGAACTGATCGTCCCGCCGTCGAAACGGGCCACAATCTCCCGCTTCCCGCTGGCTTTGAATCCGAAGCTCGATTGGTTACACTCTGTCATAGCGAAGGCCGTCCGTTGGGGGCGCTAACTGTTGTGTGGAAACTCAGTTATGCCACGAATGACGGCCTTCTGCCTACAGCTGGTGAGAAATGCGGGCTAACGCAGCGCTGGTGGGGTAGTTCCCCCCGGACTGCAATCGACGCCTCGTCGATTTGCCCTGGCGCTCACAACGTCTCGCCCTCTGAATCGGGCCTGGTTGCCCTTGCAACCGCCGGTCGCCCTTGACCGGCTCTACCAAAAGGGTAGAAAGCCGATTTCTCCACCCGCCCTGATCCCTTTTCCAAATGCGTCGCACGCAACTGCTGTCGCAATTCCACCCACACGCCTGACCCAATTGTCGCCTCATGCGCCATAACACCCAGGAAACGCCGCGTCACACCTAAAAGCGCTAACTAAATCAAGCACTTAGGAATGGCGATTGGACTGCACATGCGCTACCCGTACCTGGTGCTATCACCAGGACCAGGGAGGTTAACTCGTGTCCCGTCGAAGATTACTCGACCTTTTGATTCCTGGCTCCGTGTTGCTTATTCCGTTGTGCATTTCCTTTGTTCCTACAAAGAGCTACGCGATACCCCCCTTCTCGCGGCAGTACGGGACCTCCTGCACGACCTGCCACCTGGACTTTCCGAAGCTCAATGACTTCGGCAAAGCGTTCAAGGATGCCGGCTTCAAGTTCCCCAAGGACGACGCGGATTTCTTGAAGATCGCGCCAACCATGCTCGGTGCGGAAGCCCAGAAGCAGGTCTGGCCCAAGAGCGTCTGGCCCGGCACCATCCCCGGCATGCCGCCGATTGGCCTGCGTATGAACACCTTCTTCCAATACACGGGCGGTAGCCGCAATCAGTACTACCCGCTGGCTGCGCCGGGCACCGTGCCGCAGTACATACCGGCCACCGACTTTCAGACCGGCCTCTTCAGTCTCTTCACAGCGGGAAACTTCGGTAGCGATATCGCCTTCTGGGTGGATGACGACATCAGCGTGGGCGGCCTCAATAGCAACGGAGGCTTGGGCGACGCCTATCTCAAGTTTGTGAACGTCAGCCGGTTTCTCAAGATGCCCACTGATTCGCTCAGCGTGAAGGTGGGCCAGTTCGAACTCGATCTGCCGGTTACCCAGGCGCGCAATTGGAACCTCAGTCCCTACGATATTTACACAGAGGCCAATATCGGAGCAATCAGCTCCATCTTGTCTCAATCGCAAAATGTAAACAACCAGTTCACCATGGCCGACGCGGCCAAAGGCGTGGAGATCAGCGGCGGGCACACCTATGGCGGCTATCACTACTCCATCGCGGTGTTCGACCAGAACACCAGCGGAACGGACCAGACCGGTAGTGTGTATGTTCCTTCGGCGACCGGCGGGGCCAACGGCGGTGTCGGGTTCGCCTCCGACTCCAGCTTCAAGAATGTCTACGCGCGCTTCTTTTATCGCTTCAACCTGGAAAGAGACAAAGCAAGCCGCGATGCGATCCAGGCGGCCGGAGCCACTGGCCCGCGGGACCACACGTTCCTGAGCTTCGGAGGCTTTTACCTGGATGGGAAATCGCAGCAGAGTTTCGCCGGCGTCACGGCTAGCGGAAGCAACACAACACTCTACGCGCGTGAGCCCTACTATCGCGCGGGCGGCGATTTCAACTTCAATTACCGCACCTTCAACGTCTTCGGCTTGTACATGTACGGCAAGGATAATAACCTGTTGCCCGTGGATTCCAATGGCATGCTAATTCCGCTGCCGGTTGGCTCGACCAGCGACATTCCAGTAGGCTTCGTTTCCAGTTTCCCGGCCACGTTCAGTGGAGGCTTGGTCGAGGCGGATTACCTGGTTCTACCGTGGCTTATGCTCATCCAAAGATGGGATGGCGTGAACTCCACCGCCGACCGCATAAATGGGCTGATGCTCAACGAAAGCACGCCGTTTTTCGGCCCAATTCGTTCGACGCGCAACCGCTTTACAACGGGTGTTCAGTACCTGATCCACCCCAATATCAAGGCCTCGTTTGAGTATCAATATCGGCCACAGCAAATAAACAGTACGTCGACAGATGCTACAACCGGTTTGCAGATTGCGATTAACCCGTTCCGCGTGAACACGTTGTTGTTCGGCTTGGAATTCGTGTATTAAGAACAGTTCGAAAGGAAATATCTCATGAAGAATCAATTTAAGACCCTCGCGTTCATCGCGCTTCTCAGTTTTGTATTTGCGTTTGTGGGCTCCGGCGCCACGCTGTCCGGCAAGGTCAGCGGAGGGAAGGGAGCCTCCGTCGTGTACATCGACGCGATTGCCGGCAAAACATTTCCGGCGCCCACCGAAAAGGTGACCATCGATCAAAAAGGTTTGCTGTTTCAACCTCACTTGGCAGCCGTAGAGGTCGGCACAACGGTTTCTTTTCTGAACAGCGACAAAGTCGCGCACAACATCTTCTGGCCAGCCATCAGCGGCAACAAGAAGCTCAGCCACAACCTCGGGACGTGGCCTTCCGGCGAGAAGCGCGAATTCAAGTTCGATAATCCGGGCATTGTGCCGCTGCTCTGCAACGTGCATCCCGAGATGTCGGCTTACATCGTAGTCAGCCCGACGCCGTACTTTGCGTTGACCGATGCCGACGGCAATTACAAAATCGCCAACGTGCCCGACGGCCAGTATTCGGTGGCGGCGTGGCACGAAGGTAATAAGGCGCCGCAATCCAAACCCGTGAAAGTTGCGGGCGATACCACGGCGGACTTCGCACTCACCAAGTAAGCACCTGTAATTGCAGCCGGCGAGGCAAGCAAATATGCGAATGCGGTTTCGCGACAAGAAGGTCGATCGCGACTGGCTCAATAGCAATTTTCCGTGCATGATGGCGTGCCCGGCGGGAACCAACGCCGGGCGCTACGTCTCACTCATTGCGGAAGGCCAGTTTGAAGAGGCATACCGCTATGCCCGCGATCCGAACCCCATGGCCAGCATCTGCGGCCGGGTTTGCGCTCACCCCTGCGAGACCGCCTGCCGGCGCGGCGAGATTGACAAACCCATCGCCATCCGCGGGCTGAAACGCTTCCTCACGGAACGCTACGGCCCTGAGTCAAGACATCCCCTTGAGACGCTCCGTAAGCCCGTTGAGAAACTGCCGTATCGCGTGGCCATTGTGGGTAGCGGGCCGGTGGGCCTTTCCGCCGCAAACGATCTGGCGTTGCTGGGCTATTCGGTCACCATTCTGGAAGCGGCGCCGGCCGCTGGTGGCATGCTGCGGCTGGGCATCCCCGAGTACCGTCTGCCGCGCAGCGTTGTGGATGCGCAGATCCGCGAAATCCTCGACCTCGGGAACGTTGCCCTCAAGCTGAACTCGGAGGCTGGCCGGGATTTCACTATCGCCGGGCTGCGCGAGGAGGGCTTCGACGCGGTGGTGATCGCGGTAGGCGCGCACCGCAGCCGCGATCTCAACATTCCCGGCGTGGAATTGGATGGCGTCCTTAAGGGAATCGACTTCCTACTCAATGCTAATCTGCGCTACAAGTTTACGGTCGGTGAAAAAGTAGTTGTGATCGGCGGCGGCAACGTGGCCATGGACGTCGCCCGTTCGGCTGCCCGTGAAGTTTTGAAACAGCACCCTACGGCGCCTGAAGGCGAGATACCGAGCGACAGCAACGTCTCGGCGGTGGCGGCGCACGAAATGGTGGACATCTCGCTATCAGCCCTGCGGCTTGGCGCGCGGCAAGTAAGTATCGTGTGCCTGGAGACGCGTGACGAAATGCCGGCGGCGCTGGAAGAGATCGAAGAGGCCGAAGTCGAGGGCATTCAAATGCGCGACGGGCGCGGGCCGAAGCAAGTTATGGGCCGCAATGGGAAAGTGGTGGGGCTCGAGACGCTCAAGACCAAATGGGTCTTCGACGCCACGGGAAAATTCAATCCCGCCTTTTACGAGAACAGCGAGTCGGTGATCGAGTGCGACACCATCATCATGGCCATCGGCCAGGCCACCAAGCTCGATTTCCTGAAGCCGGAAGACGGCGTTCAGGTTTCGCCGCGCGGCCTCATCGTGGCTGATCGCAATACGCTCATGACCAGTGCGCCGGGTGTCTTCGCGGGAGGCGATTGCGTTTTTGGGCCTCGGCTCATCATCGATAGCGTGGGCGACGGCCGGCGCATCGCTGCGTCCATAGACGAGTACCTCACCGGACGCAAGCGCCCGGAGCCCGAGATCGAAGTCGAGGTGCTCGACCGCAGCCGCGTGTTCGCCGATTACATGAATTGGAACCGGCAGCCGATACCCATGGTGCCGCTTGACCGGCGCACGGGCGTCACCGAGGTCGAGATCGGCTTCGACGAGGTGAGCGCCATGCGCGAGGCCCGGCGCTGCCTGCGCTGCTGGGTCAACACCGTATTCGAAGGAAACGAACTTGACGGTTCGCAATGCGTGCTATGCGGCGGGTGCGTCGATATCTGCCCCGAGAACTGCCTCAGCCTGGTTCCGCTCGAGCAAATCGCCTTCACGCCGGAGCTGATTGAACACTTCGAGCAAAACGAAGGCCTCTACCGTGTGGAACTGGACGACATCGCAGCCAATGAACTCGGTGTCATCACGGGATCAGCCATGCTCAAAGACGAAACCCGCTGCATTCGTTGCGGCCTTTGCGCGGAACGCTGCCCGGTACAGGTAATAACCATGGAGTCGTACAACGTCGTGAATGAGGGTCTGCCCCAGTTAATCCAGTTGCAGGCGAGGTAAGTGATGGCGGAAGAACAGAAACAACATGAAGAACTGAAACAAGAGAAGCGCTGCAATCGCCGCGATGCTTTCATCAAGATCGGCCTGGGAGGCCTGGGCATTGCGGGCGCAGGCGCCGCGGTGTTTGGCTACGAGTTTCTCTCACCGAACGTGCTGTATGAGCCGTCCCCAGTGATCGCCTTGGGCAAGCCGGACCGCTTCGCACCGGGCTCTGTAGTATCCGATCCGAACGCCGGCATCTATGTCGTGCACTCGGCCGAAGGGTTCTACGCGCTTTCGGCGGTTTGCACGCATCTGGGCTGCCTCACCACGTGGTCCCCCGAACAGGATCTGATTACCTGCCCCTGTCATGGCAGCAAGTTCAACCCGCAGGGCGTGAAAGTGGATGGCCCCGCGCCGCAGCCACTGGCTTGGCTTCGCATGTGGGTTGGTGATGAAGGCGATCTGATGGTCGACCGGTCGACCACCATTCCTCGCGGGCAGTATCTGAGGACTTAGCATGGCGAACGCTCTGGAAACATACGTAAGCGAGTTGCGCCAGACACGGCTCTGGCAGTCCCTGTTCCGCAGCGGAACCGGTGCCAGCAATTTGCACCGGGCGCTGGTGGTGCAGCAGAACATATTCCTCCACCTGTTCTCGGTGAAGATGCGCAAGGCGGCGTTGAACTTCAACGTGACCTGGTACCTGGGGACGCTTAGCTTGGCCACCTTCCTGATCCTGGTGGGTACCGGCATTCCGTTGATGCTCTACTACCATCCGTCCGTCCCCCAAGCCTACGCCGACATGAAAGACCTGCAGTTTGTCGTATCGGCCGGAGTGTTCCTGCGCAATCTGCATCGCTGGTCGGCGCACGCCATGGTTTTGTTGGTATTCGCGCACATGTTCAAGGTGTTCTATCGCGGCGCCTACCGGCCTCCGCGTGAGTTCAACTGGGTCATCGGTGTGATGTTGCTGATTGTGACCCTGTTTCTTAGCTACACGGGATATCTGTTGCCATGGGATCAACTGGCTTACTGGGCGATCACGGTGGGGTCGAACATCATGTCAGCCGTGCCGGTGCTCGGAAAGAAACTGCGCTTCCTGATGCTGGGAGGCAACACCGTCAATGCCAATGCACTACTGCGCTTCTACGTCTTGCATTGCGTGATCATGCCGCTGGTGGCGTTCCTGTTTATCGCTATTCACTTCTGGCGCATCCGTAAGGATGGCGGGCTTTACGTTGGAAAGGCGAAGTCTGATGAGTGAACCGTCTAAGTTCGAAGCCGCTCTCGACTCGAATAGCCGCAAGACGCCGGTGCGGGTAGCGTTTGTCACACGGCGCACGTCGCCGCACGTCAAGACGAAAGACGATGCGGTGGTGATGACCTGGCCGGGGACCCTGTTCCGGGCCGCGGTCGCGATAGAAGTGCTGGCGCTGGCGCTTGTGCTCTTGGCCCTGCTTTGGGATGCGCCGCTCGAAGAACTGGCCAACCCGATGCAAACGCCCAACCCGGCCAAAGCGCCATGGTACTTCCTGGGGCTGCAAGAGCTACTGCACTACTTCCCGCCGGTAATCGCGGGCGTCCTGATTCCCACCATGGTGATCCTCGGGCTGGTAGTGATTCCGTATTTCAACATCAACGTCGAGGCGCAGGGTGTTTGGCTCAAGAATAAGCAGAAGCGCCTGCGCGTTCTGATTGCCGTCGTCGTGGTGGTCACCATCGTCATGGTGGTGCTGGATGTGTGGGCGATTGTGATCCCGACGCTGCTGGTTTCGGGCATGATGTTCTGGGCTGCCGCCAGCACGCCCGATTCGCCGCAGCCGTTCCGGCGCTGGCTGGTCTCGAAACCGCTGTCGTTCTGGATCATGACCTGGTTTTTGATTGAGGCCTCTGTGCTGACCGTGATTGGGACCTTCTTCCGTGGACCCGGCTGGTCCTGGGTTTGGCCGTGGAGAGCATGATGAAACGTAAAATCGCGGCAGGTTGGCAATTCTTTTTCGGCGACGCAGGCCGCGCGTTTGGAACGCTCGCCATTATTCTGGTGCTCTGCCTGGCAGTGGTTCCGGCCAAGGATTACTTTCGCCAGTGGAGACGCTATCAGGCCGGCTACCAGAAGC
>JBAUOG010000697.1:0-17790 GCA_049579625.1 Bryobacteraceae bacterium | reverse complement strand
CACGACCAAGTCCACGACGAAGGCTAAGAAAACACATGCCAAGAAGACTACCGCTGCTCCGGCATCGGCGTCCAATACCAAGACGGCCTCGCCCACCCCCAAGAACTAATTCAAACAAGTCCCACCGTATTCCGGCCAGTCCAGGCATACCAGCACGGTATTCCTGGGCTGGCTTTTTTTAGCTCCCGCGGCGGTTTTAACTCATGCATTTCCTTCTTGTTGCAGGCTCGTCCGTCACCGCAGAAGGGGTTCCGAGCCGAATGAGCAAGGCCGTTCGGCATGGTATTCTTAACCGAAGCACGAGTTGCCGCAAAAGCGATCAATCCGATGCGCTCACCCGTTTGTTGGAGGCATTGCTCATGCCCCACTCCACCGTGTCCCATCCAAACCAAATTGACGAGAAACAGCGTATCGCCTCGGCAATCGATCACACTCTGTTGAAACCTGAGGCTACCGCTCAGGACATCGAAAAGGTGTGCCTGGAGGCGCTGCAGAATGGTTTCGCTTCGGTTTGTGTAAACCCCTGCTGGGTGCCGCTGGTTGCCAGCCGATTGGCCGGTTCCAGGGTGAAGGTCTGTACCGTGATTGGATTCCCGCTGGGAGCCAATCAGACGGAGACCAAACTGGCCGAAGCGAGTCTGGCTCTAAGTCAAGGCGCATCCGAACTGGATACGGTCCAGAATGTCGGTGCGCTCCGCTCCCGTGATTACACGCTGGTTAAGCGGGAGATTGCGAAGCTGGCAGAGTTGGCCCATGACCGCGGGGCGATTTTGAAAGTGATTCTAGAAACATCCTTATTAACGACAGAACAAAAAGTGAAAGCATGCCAGCTTGCGGTCGAAGCCAAGGCGGACTTCGTGAAAACCTCGACTGGGTTTTCCACCGCCGGAGCGACGGTTGACGATATTAAGCTGATGCGGCAGACGGTTGGACCGGCAGTGGGCGTGAAGGCATCTGGTGGAATACGGACGCTGGCAACGGTTCGTGAGATGCTCGCGGCAGGCGCAGATCGCATCGGCGCCAGCGCCGGCGTGCAAATCCTTAATGAACTGAACGAACCGGCGACGACATCCAGCACCTCACCTGTGGGTAATTATTAATGGCGCCGCCGAAGAAGGGCCTGGTTCGTTTTCGCGAACGGGCGGAATTGCTGGATTTCCTGCTGGAGGTTTCGGCCGCCACCTCCGAGACGCTCGATCTGGATCGCTTGCTGGCGAACGTCGGCAGCATTGTCAAGGAAGTCATCCCGCATGATTTGTTCGCAATTCTTCTTTACAACGAGAAGGCCGGCGGACTGCGCATTCGTTATTCAGTCGGGCACCGCCCGGAGATCGCCGCCCTGATTATTCCGCTCGGTGAAGGCATTACCGGCGCAGCCGGCGCGACACGACAACCCATTATGGTTAACGATGTTCGCGCAGACAACCGCTACCTGGTTGCACTGGACGCCGTGCGCGCCGAACTCGCCGTGCCCATGCTAGCTCGCGGAAAACTAGTTGGCATTATCGACGTGCAATCCACCAAGGCGAACGCGTTCTCTGAGCAAGATCGAGCACTGCTCACGCTGATTGCGTCACGGATTGCGGTCTCCATCGACAACGCGCGGTTGTATCGCCGCGTACAGGGACAAAACCGGACGCTGCGCGTGCTGGCCCACGTTTCGCAGGAATTCAGCTCGATCCTGGATTTGGACGAACTGCTGTCGAAGATTTCCGTGACCATCCGGGCGCTCATCAATTTTGATGCCTTCAGTATCTTCCTGGTGGATCGCGAGCACGGTCTGCTGCGCCGGCGCTTCAGCCAGCGCTACGACGAGCGCATCAGTCTCGACAACCTGGAGTTGGGCAAAGGCATCACTGGCGCGGCTGTCGAAGCTCGGTCGACGCTGAACGTAGCCGATACGTCGGCCGATCCGCGCTACATTGCCTCGCACCCGGACATTCGATCGGAAATTGCCGTTCCGCTGATCCTGCAAGACAAGGTGATCGGCGTGCTGGATCTGGAGAGCCAGCGGCTCGGCTTCTTCACCGATGAACATTCGCGCGCATTGACGCTATTAGCCCCGCAGATTGCCAGTTCGGTGGAGAATGCGCGCCTGTACGAAGAACTGGGCCAGCGTGAACAGCGCATGGATCAGGACCTGAAGGCAGCGCGCAAATTGCAATCGGTCCTCCTGCCGCGAACCGCCCCCGACATTATTGGCCTGAAGATCGGTATGAAGTCGCGGCCGGCGCGCGAGATCAGCGGCGACCTGTTCGACTTCTTTGAACATAGCGATGAGTACGCGTTGATTGCCTTTGGCGACGTCAGCGGCAAAGGTGCGGCGGCGGCTCTGTATGGAGCCATGGTGTCCGGTCTGCTAAGGACGCTGGCGCCGCGCCGCCGAAGCCCCGCTCAGTTGATGCGGGCCCTAAACGAATCGCTGCTTGAGCGCAAAGTCGACGCACAATATGTGACGCTCCTGTTGCTGTTGTGGGAATCGCGTACGCGCACGCTAACCATGGCTAACGCTGGCTCTTTGCCGCCACTGATATATCGGGGGGGCGAGATTATCGAGCCCAAGGTTGAGGGAGTACCGCTCGGCTTGTTGGACGATCGCGAATACGAGCAAGTGTCGATTCAGGTGAAGCAGGACGACACAATCCTGCTGTTCTCGGACGGAATTGAAGACCAGCTGCGTGAGAAGGAAGAGGATTTTGGCCGCGACCGATTCTCCGCGATCGTTTCCTCCAACTCCAAGTTGCCGCCGCAGGAGATCGTGAAAAAAGTCTTCGACGGCCTCGACGCTTTCCGCGGAGCCACACCGCTGACCGACGACCAGACTTTCATCGTGCTGAAAGTCCTGTAGGCCGCGCTCGATAACTCATGGAAAATTCAACAGGGTTTGTTTATCGAGGCGGTTCACTGTTCTGCGAGGACGTCAGTCTCGCCGATCTGGCACGCGACTACGGGACGCCGGCCTACGTTTATTCGCAAAACGCGGTGACCAGCCGGTTGCGCGCGTACCGTGAGGCCCTGGCTGGTGTTGCGCATCGGATCTGCTACGCGGTGAAGGCCAATTCCAATTTAGCCCTGCTTCAGGTACTGGCGCAGGAAGGTGCGGGCTTTGACATCGTCTCGGGCGGAGAGTTATTCCGCGTTTTAGCGGCGGGCGCGGACACTTCGAAGGTGGTTTTCTCCGGAGTTGGAAAGACGCGTGAGGAGATCCGTTTCGCGCTCGAGCGGGGTATCCACAGCTTCAACTGCGAATCGGAGCCCGAACTTGAAACTCTTGGCGTCACTGCTGCCGAACTGGGCGTCACCGCCTCCATTGCGTTGCGCGTCAATCCGGATGTGGATGCTTCCACGCATCCCTACATTTCAACCGGGCTCAAGGAACACAAGTTCGGCATCGACATCGGCGAGGTGGAGCGGGTATATGAGCAGGTGCGCGCTCACCCGAACCTGGTGGCGGATGGCGTGAGCTGCCACATCGGCTCTCAACTGCTCTCGATCCAGCCACTACTTGAGGCTGCCGACAAGATGCTGGCCCTGGTTGGGCGCCTGCGCGCGAAGGGTTTTCCGATTCGTCATCTTGATTTAGGCGGGGGCCTCGGAGTTCCCTACCGCCCGTCCGACACACCATCCAGCATTCGTGAGTTTATCCGGCACCTGCGCCATCGCATCGACTCCGCCGGTTTGGAGATCATGCTTGAGCCGGGCCGGTCCATTGCGGCTGAGGCCGGCGTGCTGCTGGCTCGCGTACTGTTCACGAAGCAGAACGGGAATAAGACGTTCGTCATCCTCGACGCGGGCATGAACGATCTAATCCGGCCGACTTTGTATCAGGCCCACCACGAGATCGTGCCGGTGGTGGTGCGGCCTGGAAGAACGATCGTGGCCGACATCGTAGGCCCCGTCTGCGAGACGGGCGACTTCTTCGCCCGCGACCGCGAGATTCCCGAGCCGCAACCCGGCGACCTGGTGGCGCTCCGAACGGCCGGAGCGTACGGCTTCGTGCTGGCGTCAAACTACAACTCTCGTCCACGGTCATGTGAACTGCTCGTGAATGCGGGCGCCGTTCATGTCGCCCGGCGGCGTGAAACATACGAAGACCTGGTGCGTGGGGAAGCGCTGCAGTCGAGCTAAGGCCCGTCACCTTTCATCCAAAACCCGCTACCGCTGGTTCGTAAAGTCCGGCCGTTCGTCCCAATCCGTTGGGTCAAACAAGCCGGGCAGCGTAAGATCGTAAGGAACAAACGGCATGCCAACTCCTGCGATCACGGTAGAGGGGCTACACAAATCGTATGGCCCTTTCGAAGCAGTACGCGGAATCGATCTTGAAGTCAAAGAGGGCGAGGTTTTTGGACTGCTTGGTCCAAATGGGGCCGGCAAGACAACCACAGTCGAAATTCTGGAGGGACTGCGGCCGCGCAGCAGCGGCAAGGTATCGGTTCTTGGTTACGACCCCGGAGTTCAGGTTGAACAGCTGAAAGACCGGATCGGCGTTTGCCTGCAGGCAACCAACCTTCCGGATAAAATTCGCGTCCACGAAGCGTTGGACCTGTTTGCCGCCTTCTACACGAGAAACACCGACAACAAGAAACTGCTGGAGCGTTTGCAACTGGGGGAGAAGTCGAACGCGTTCTATTCTTCTCTCTCGGGCGGCCAGAAACAGCGCGTGGCGCTGGCGCTCGCATTGGTGAATGACCCCTCGCTGCTGTTTCTCGACGAGCCGACCACGGGCTTAGATCCACAGGTCCGCCATGAGATCCACGGCCTGATCCAGGAGTTAAAAGAAAACAAGCGCACAATTCTGCTGACCACGCATTACATTGAGGAGGCCGAACGGCTGTGTGACCGGGTCGCCATTATCGACTCCGGAAAGATCATCGAACTCGGCACGCCGCGCGAAATTCAGGAGCGCACACTTGGCCACGCGATGATCGAGATCTCCACCAATGAACCCGTGCCCATGGATCAGCTCCCGGAGGGTCTGAGGCGAGGAAAGAACACAGCTTCGCAGGACGGACGCTCCGTCAGTATGCAATCGGATTCACCTGCCAAAACGATTGTGGAAGCCGTGAAATGGATCGATTCACTCGGCCTTGAGCTGGTGGATATTCACTTGAAGCGACCGACGCTTGAAGATGTGTTCATCGAACTAACCGGAAAGAGACTTCGCGAATCATGAAGGCCTACCTGGCTCATATTCGCAACAACCTGCGGCTCATGGGGCGTGATCGCAGCGTGCTCTTCTTTGCGCTGTTCTTCCCCATGATGTTCTTCGTGATCTTCGCGTTCTCCTATGATGCGGCGAAGAATCCGGCCGCCATGGCGCAAGTGGTGACGATGGTCATTCTCATCGGCGTGCTAGGGAGCGGCTTTTTTGGCGCCGGCATGCGAGCGGTTCAGGATCGGGAATCCGGCGTATTGAGACGGTTCAAAGTGGCGCCCGGCGGCCCTGCTCCGATCATTGTTTCATCGATCATTTCGGGACTCGTCAGCTATTTGCCGACGGTAATCTTCGTTCTGGTGCTCGCGCATGTCTGGTTTCACATGCCGTATCCCGAACACATCGTCCAGTTGTTCTTATTTATAGCGCTGGGAGCAATTGCGTTTCGCGCGGTCGGCATGATCATCGCTTCGGTTGTGAATTCGGCGCAGGAAGGCCAGATTCTGATTCAGCTGCTTTATCTGCCCATGCTTTTCCTGAGCGGCGCGACGTTTCCGACCTGGTTCCTGCCGCGGTGGTTGCAGATAACCAGCCAGTTTCTTCCAGCAACTTATCTGTATCAAGGCATCCAGTCGATCATGCTCAAGGGCGAAGGCTTCTGGCAGAACCTGACTGCCGCAGCCGCGCTCCTGCTGGCATGTGCGGTAGCCATCTTCATAGGCATCAAGCTGTTCCGCTGGGAGAAAGAAGAAAAGATCACGGGCAAGGCGAAGCTTTGGATCCTGGTGGTTCTCGCGCCGTTTCTGTTGTTGGGTGTCTACCAGGCAAAGACGAAGGAGAACCTGGACAAGAATAAGGTCATCTCCCGCGTCATGGACCGCGGCCGGGCAAGGTTGTTTAAGAATGTGCGGATCTTTGTTGGCGACGGCCGGGTAATTCTGAACGGGGCCGTGTTGGTGAGGAACGGAAAAATCGCTGAGGTTTACGACACGCCGCCGGTGGATGAGAAGGCGCTGGATGCGGAGGTTATTGATTCTTCCGGTAAGACCCTGCTGCCCGGCTTAATTGACATGCACGTTCATCTGGGCTCGCCCGGCGGCGTCTACTCAAACGCCGCGGACTATGCGAAGCCGAATGCCACCAAACGCGAATTGGCAGCGTATCTCTTCAGCGGCGTCACGGCCGTCCGCAGTGTGGGTGATGCGCTCGATGCGTCGCTTAAGCTGCGGAGCCAGATTGCAGATGGCTCCTATGAAGGCGCCGAACTTTTCGTCGACGGGCCGATGTTCACCGCCGAGGGCGGGCACGGAACCGAGTACGGAAAGTACCTTCCCGAGAACATGCGGGCCGCCTTCAACGCTCAGATATCCCGGACTCCGACGTCCGCGGCAGAGGCACGAAGGGACGTCGACGCGCTGAAGGCTAAGGGCGTGGACGGCATCAAGGCGATTCTCGAAGCCGGCACGGCTGGCATGCTGTTCACACGGCTGGACACCGCCATCTATCAGGAGATTGTGAAGCAAGCGCACGCGGACAACCTGCCGGTCGCCACCCATACAGGCGATTCATCGGATGTGAGAGACGCGGTGAATGCCGGAACAAACACGATTGAACACGGCTCGTTCCGCGACTTGATTCCGGGGGAGTTGTTCGATGTGATGAAGCAGAAGGGCATTGCTTATGACCCGACGCTAACCGTGATTGAGGCGGTTCGCGAGCTGTCGCAAGGGAAGACCGATCTGCTCGACCGGCCGCTTGTGCAGCAGGTAGGCCCGAAGGCTCTGCTTGATTCGACACGAATTGAGCTAGCGAGATCGACGGAGCAAACGGCCCCGCCGGAGCGACTGGCAGGCTATCAGCGCGCCGAAACAAATCTGTTGAACGCGTACAAGGCCGGCGTCATGTTGATAACGGGATCGGACGCCGGAAATTTGCTGGTCATTCACGGGCCCACCGTCGAGCGCGAGCTTCAACTGTGGGTGAAGGCAGGCATCCCCCCGGCGGTAGCGCTGCAGGGCGCTACCTACAACGCCGCGCGGGCGCTACGCGCCGAAAATCGGATTGGTTCCATCCAAAAAGGACGTGAAGCCACGTTCATTCTGGTAGACGGCAATCCGATTGAGGACATCAACAACATGGAACGGATTACCGCGGTCATCTTCCTCGGTGAATGGGTCCGTCGAGATCAATCACTTTTTGAACAGGACAAAGATTGACTGATTGCATCCACTGCTTTTGTACTGCGGCGGCGGCTTGGTTTATAAAGGCCCGTGTTGTACAGTAACGCCTATGCGCACTCTGTCCGTTCTTCTTCTGTGTTCCGTAGCCCTCGGCGCACAGGATGAAGCCAAGACTCTTGAAGTCGTCCACAAGATCAAGACCGAAGCGTTCGATAACTCGCAAGTAATGGACACACTGTCTTATTTGAGCGATGTCTATGGGCCACGGTTGACTGCATCGGCGGAGTTTAACGAAGCGGCGCAATGGACGGTTAATCGCCTGAAGTCCTATGGCTTGTCGGACGTGAAAGAAGAAGCGTGGGGGCCGTTTGGCCGGAGTTGGTCGATTGAAAGCTATACGCTTGACATGCTCTCACCGCGCTACTCGCACCTGGTTGCTGCGCCGTTGGCATGGAGCGCTCCTACCAATGGCATTGTAAAGGGCGAGGTGATGATCGCACCGCTGCCAAGCAGAGAGTTCAACCTCAAGAAGTACGCCGACCAGATTCAAGAGTTTGAAAACAAATGGAAGGGTAAGCTGCAGGGTAAGATCGTGCTGGTTACCGCTCCGAAGCCCATTGCGCCGCGTGCCAAGGCCAACTTCGAACGATACACGGATGCAGAGCTAGCGGACCTCTCCAAGGCGCCGGCGCCTACGGTGAAGCAGAAGCTCGACTGGGATCATTTGGAGATCCCAGACGATTCGGCAGGCCAGATGAAGTTCTTCATGTCATTGACGGAAGCTCAGATTGATGAGTTCTTCGACCGCTATATGGAGTTGCGGAACAAGTTGGGCCAGTTTCTGCACGATGAAGGAGTTTTGGCCGTGATCCGTACCGATTCCCGCGATCACGATGGGCTGAACCACGCCGAAGCAGCTGGTTCGGAGAGAGCGAAATCCGCGATGGCGCCGGCAACCTTTGTCGTCGATGAAGAACAGTACTCGCGGATGACCCGGCTGCTAGAGAAGAAGATCCCCGTCGTCGTCACCGCGGAGTTGAAGGTGAAATACTCCGACCAGGATGTGATGGGCCAGAACATTGTGGCGGAGATCCTGGGCACGGCCAAGGCCGATGAGGTGGTGATGATCGGAGCACATTTCGATTCCTGGCACACCGGCACAGGTGCAACCGACAATGGCGCGGGTAGCGCAGTCATGATCGAGGTCATGCGGATTTTGAAGACCTTGAACCTGCCCATGAAGAGAACGGTAAGGATAGGGCTCTGGAGCGGGGAAGAGCAAGGCCTGTTTGGTTCAAAGGCCTATGTGACCGCGCACTTCGCCGATTCGAAGACCATGGAACTGAAGCCGGAGCACGCTAAACTGGACGCGTATCTGAATCTGGACAACGGGAGTGGAAAGATCCGAGGTGTATATCTGCAGGGAAACGACGCAGCCCGGCCCATTTTCGAGCAGATCATCGGACCATTCCACGACATGGGCGTCACGACCCTGACGCTGAAGAACACCGGCGGCACAGATCACCTGTCGTTTGATGCGGTTGGTCTACCGGGTTTTCAATTCATTCAAGATGCCCTTGACTACGAGACCGTTGCGCATCACTCGAACATGGATACCTACAGCCACGCGGTGGCCGAAGATCTGATGCAGGCCTCAGCGGTGATCGCGACGGCGGTCTATGAGATTGCAAATCGAGAAGAACGCTTTCCTCGCAAGCCGTTGCCACCGGCTGAAGGGAAATAGAGGTGTGCCCGTCAGGAATCCCGTCAGTTGTGACTCTGACCCGTGTTGAATAAGCGCACCAAGTCCGGGTCAACCGTTCGAGCCCCCGGTAAAACGGGGGTTCAGCGGTCACTGAAGACTCTTGATCGCGTGATCTCGAAGGCCGGGCTCGGTTCCCGAACGGAGGCCCGCAGCTGGATCGGCTCAGGCCGCATTGCGGTCAACGGAAAGGTCATCGAGAACCCCGACCACTGGGTAGATCTGGACCGCGATCGAGTCACGCTCGATGGCAAGCAAGTTCGCGACCAGGGCAAACGCTACATCCTGCTTTATAAGCCCAAGGGGTATGTCACAACTTACAAAGATCCGGAAGGGCGTCCTACAGTCTATGACCTACTTGACGGCGTCGATCAGTTTGTCGCCCAGGTGGGACGACTCGATCTCGACACCAGCGGCCTACTACTGCTCACCAACGACACTCTGCTCGCCGAGGCACTGACGAATCCGAAGCGTCACGTGCCGAAGACCTACCTGGTGAAGGCCTCTGGACAGTTAAGTAACGAGCAGTTGGAATCGTTACGCCAGGGCGTAGAGTTGGACGACGGCGTCACTCGTCCCGCTTCCGTGGTGCATATACGCAACTCCGCCACCTGCACGTTTCTCGAGGTCACCATTACCGAGGGCCGCAACCGTCAAGTCCGGCGTATGCTTGAAGCGATTGGGAGCAAAGTGCTGAAGTTGGTCCGAGTGAAGCTCGGGTCGTTGACCATGGAAGGGCTGCGGATTGGAAAGCACCGGGACCTCACACCGGAAGAAGTTAAGCACCTCAAGGCCGAAGCGCGCCTGCCATCTGAAAAGAAACCAAGCGCGGCAGTCGTATCGCAGGGCGCACCCACGTCGGCGCCGCGCCGGCAAAAAAGGCCCAGGCCCACAGCCGGTCATCGGTAGGGGAGCAAGCGACAAACCCTTCATCTATGCTCTCGTCCCATGAATAACGATTCGCATGGTTTCCGCTTGAGATTCACATGGCTCGCGATCGCGCTTAGCTTCGCAACTGTCGGTTCCGCGCAGCAGGTGACGGCTGATGGCGAGGCCCTCTTCCGGGGTAACTGTGCCTTCTGCCACGGGTCAAATGCCAAGGGTGGCCGCGGTCCAAACCTTCTCGTAACCTCTCTAAATCATGGGAACGAGGACTCGGACCTGGAGCGCGTGATCCGCAACGGCGTGAAAGGTTCCAGCATGCCGGATTTCGATTTTGAGCCCGAGGAGCTGACTGCGTTGATTGCCTATATTCAATCGCTGCGCAAAAGGTCGGCAGTACCGCCTCTGATACTCGGGGATGCTAAGGCCGGCAACGCGCTTTATGCGCAGAACGGCTGTGCCGCGTGCCACCAGGTCGGCGCGGCGGGAAGCGTCTATGGTCCGCCGCTCACCAGAGTAGGGAGCGCGAGGTCCTACGAGTATCTGCGCGAATCCGTCACCAATCCATCCGCTGACATCCCGGATGAGTACAAAGGCGTAACTGTGGTGACCATGGATGGCAAGCGTTATACCGGAGTTCGCATCAATGAAGACACGTTCTCTATCCAACTTCGATTACCCGATCAGCGTTTTCGATCGTTCTCGAAGGATTCTTTGCGCGAGGTGAAGTATCTCTCCGATTCGCTGATGCCGCCTTATCGGTTTAAGGATGCCGACCTTCAAAACCTGCTCGCCTATCTTTCGACGCTGAGGGAAACACCTGCCGAGTCGAAAACTACGCCGAAACAACAAGGTATTCATTGAAAAATAGACTTCTGTTCTTGACGGTCCTCGCCGCGACGCTGCCGGCCTTGGCCGAGGACCTGACCTTCGACCGAATCGTGCAATCGGCTCGTGAGCCGCAGCACTGGCTTACTTACTGGGGCGACTATGGTGGCACGCGCTTTCGCAATCTTTCGCAGATCAACACGGGAAACGTCGGGAAGCTCCGAGTCGACTGGATCTTTCAAACCGACCAGCCCGGCGCCTTCGAGACGGTTCCGCTGGTCGTAGATGGCGTCATGTACCTGACCGCTGCGAACGGCTTTGCATTTGGCCTGGATCCGAAGACCGGCCGCGAATTGTGGCGCTATCAGTATCGTGTTCCCGAGGGCGTGAAGCTCTGTTGCGGCACGATGAACCGCGGCCTGGCGATGCTGGGTTCACGCGTATACATGGTGACGCCCGACGCCCATCTGGTGGCTCTTGACGCGCGCAACGGTCAGGTGATTTGGGACGTGGAGTTTGCGCCGTGGCAGAAGGGGTACGGAGCGACGATGGCGCCGATGATCGTGAAGCACAACGTCGTGGTGGGCGTCTCCGGCGGAGAATTTGGGATCCGTGGTTATGTGGATGCTTATGACGCTGAAACAGGAAAGCATGCCTGGCGATTCTGGACGGTACCGGCGCCGGGCGAGCCAAGCGCGGAGACCTGGGGAAATGGGTCTGAACAGCATGGAGGCGGCCCTACCTGGATGACTGGTACCTACGACCCCGAGCTAAACACAGTCTATTGGGGCATTGGAAATCCGGGACCGGACCTCTACGGCGATAATCGTCCCGGCGATAATCTCTACACCGATTGTCTGGTGGCGCTCGACGCGGACACCGGCAAATTGAAGTGGCACTTCCAGTTCACACCGCACGATGTCCACGACTGGGATGCGGCGGAAACGCCCATGCTGCTCGATCTCCCGTGGCACGGGAAGTTGCGGAAGTTGGTCGTGCAGGCCAATCGCAACGCGTTTTACTACGCCCTTGACCGCGCAACGGGTGAGTTCTTACTGGCGAAGCCGTTCGCGCGACAGAACTGGGCCCGGGAGATTGACGCCAACGGCCGCCCGGTTCTTGCGCCCCCGACCCCGTCGACAAAGGACGGCATCGACGTGTGTCCTGGTGGGGCCGGCGCCACAAACTGGATGGCGCCGTCGTTTCAACCCTCACTCGGGCTCTTCTATTTCAACGTGCGTGAACAATGCAATACATTTTTCGCCATCGCGCCTACCTATAAAGAAGGGCGCCCGTATTGGGGTGGCACATCGCGCGGCGTGGCCAACTCGCGCGACTGGGGACAGGTGACAGCTATGGATCCGCTCACGGGCGAGATTCGATGGACGTTCAAGCTCAACCAGCCGCCATGGGCGGGCACTTTGTCTACCGCCGGCAACCTGGTTTTCGCTGGCGACGAAGATGGCTACCTGATGGCTTTCAATGCGGAGACGGGCAAACCTCTCTGGCGTATCAACACGGGCTCGCGGTTGGTCACGTCGCCGATCACCTACCTGATTGACGGAAAGCAGTATCTCACCATGCCGTCGGGCTCGGCGCTGCTGACATTCGCTTTGCCGGACGAGGACGCAACGACCGGTAAGTGATGGGCGAGTAGCAACTGAGTCTGAGGTTCTGAGCTCTGATCCTTCAGGATGCCTCCTTATCGGAAAGATGCAAGATGCTTCAGGCGGCTAAGAACCAAGGTGATTCTCGACTGGCTGGCGGCATCCGGTAGTAGGTATCCGGGGAGTGCATCAAGAAAAGTAGGGTCCGCAAGCAACCTCCGGACCTCGTCCTGAATATACTCGCGGAGCTCCGGCCGCTCTGCTTGGACCTCAGCGGCCAAGGTTTCTCTACCATCAACGATCAGAACCAAATCCTCAAGATCATGGCTTCCTAAGAAATCCCCTCTGCCGCGGCCCTTGAACGCTTCGAACTTGATGGCAACGAAGTACGGAGCTGTGACTACCCGGATTCCGAGATCCGCCGAGAGTCTCTTTGTCAGTGAGAATTCCATCGCGGCCTTGTACCAGCGGTTGGAGAAGCCCAGAATACTCTCGTCCAGCGGCATGACATCCAAGATTGTCCGACCACAGACCCAGCGACAAAGCGGCGCGCCCTCGCTGAAGTCCTCGGTGAAGCCGAGGCTACGCAATCGCTCCCCAAATGCCGCGTACTGCGCGTACGATGTGATCTCCGCGATTGCGTCCACATCCAGAGTCCCACGCGGATCGGCAGCTGCTTCGTCAGTGAGCAGAAGGCCGACAACACAACCTCCAACAAACACCAGTTCTCCGAGCAAAGGTCGGAGGGCTTCGGCAGCTTCGATTAGCTGGCTACGATTCGGGTCGCTCATTTGCGTTTTGAAATCGGCGATGCAACTCTTTCTCCGCGTACTTTCGCTCGCGAGCTCGCCCGCCACGAAGCGCATCGGCCAACGATAGGTATTCGTAAAAGCCCGTATCTCGCAGAGCGGCACTCGGTGCGGACTTGTACAGGGGCTCGAAGGCAATGCCACGCTCGTTTCCCGCCGCGAACGGCCAAACCGGAATGGGTTCGTTACTCTGCGCGATTATCCTGCGAAGTGGCTCAGCGGCATACGAGGTGGGGATACCACGCGTGAACTCGCCTCGTTCGGCGGGGAAAGTGTATTTCAGTCCGTGGATCAGGAACTCCTCCAAAGCGGCCAGGTTCGGGCGATGGCTAAACTCCGGTCCATGGAGCAACTGGGCGAATTGCGCGCGCTTTACGGACGCATGGACTTCAGAGGGGCTCATCCCCAGTTCCACCGCGAGCTGGGAATAAGGCGAGCGCCGGGATTTTGCGGCGACAATCTTCAGTGCCACGTAGATATCTTGAGGCTTTAATACCATTTTGAACCCTGTACTCTGATTCTATATTCGCGAATCGCGAATATAGAATGCAAGCCCCCGTAAGATGAGCTTTCATAAGAAAAGATGCCCCCTTACGTTAAAGTCCGCTGAAATTCCCAAAATGGGTCCGCTTGACTGCCTCGCGCAATGACCGTTCGATACGCGCCAAGCCATCCGCCATGAGATGAAGCCCAAAGGCGAGCCCGATGAGCGGGCGTGGATTCGAAAGGAAGCGGTTTTCTGATCGGCTGAATGCTTCAGCCGATCAGACAAGCGTGATCGAGAAAAACGTCGGCGATACCTGGCGCTCCCTCTCACGCGCGCGGCTCTGTTGGTTTTGGCACTGCGAGCCGGATTGTGAGACGCTTAAGACGTGGCACGGGCGGTCGTGAGATACGCGTTCGTCGCACTGCTTGCGTTGCTGTCAACGCAGGGAGATGTACCATCCGTTCGTGCCCTGGCCGGTTTCGAGATCGTCTGCTCGACCGAGGCCGATCAGCAGACACCTCGTAAATCCCAGCGAATTCGCACCGCCTTACCGTCAGGGCAACCGGCACCTTTCTACGTTTCACGTACCAGGCCCGAACCAGAAGCCGCCGCACTATTCCAACGTCCCCCTCCCATACGCTCTCTCTTCGCATAACCACGAGCAACGTTTTGGAAATCAGAAGGAGAGGACTTGTGTCATTAGGAAATTTACTACGTCTTTTTGGACTCGGAGATCGCGAAGCCGGGGATCAACTTCGGGCCATTAACCGGCGGCGAGAAGAACTGGCCGACCGAACGGAGGATCAACTCAAGTCTGCTGCGAAAAGCCTGAGAACGGACGCCGGCGTTCTGGAAACGTTCGCTCTGGCAGCGGTGATTGCAGAGCGCGTGCTCGGGCTGCACATGTTCGACGTGCAGATTCTGGGCGCGCTCGCATTGCAGCGCGGGGATATCGCCGAGATGCAAACCGGCGAAGGCAAAACGCTTGCAGCTGTGCCGTTCGTGATCTGGTATGCCCTGAGGCGCCGGGGTGCGCATGTGTTAACCGCCAACGACTACCTGGCGCGACGCGATGCCACGTGGATGCGCGGGATCTACGATTGGTTCGGACTCTCCGTCGGCCATATTTCGCAGGACATGTCTTCGGAGCAACGCCGGGCCGCGTACCGGTGTGATGTCACTTACGCGACGGCGAATGAAGTGGGTTTCGACCACCTGCGAGACGGCTTGGCGCGGAGTTCGGAGGAATTGGTCCACTGGCCGTTCGCATTTGCCGTTATCGACGAAGCCGATTCCATCCTGATCGACGAGGCGCGTATCCCGCTCGTCATCGCGGGCGGTGTGCCCGAGGACTCCGCGCTTGCCTACCGCGTCGACTCATTGGTAGCAGGGCTGCGTCCTTACGTGCACTTTTCCATCGATGAGTTCGCACGTAACGTTCAACTGACCGATGCCGGCATCGGCTACGTGGAGCGGGCACTCGGTTGCGGCAGTCTGTTCGATGCAGAGAACCTTCGCATTCTGACCGCCGTGCAAGATGCACTGCATGCGCGCGCCTTGCTGCGACGCAATGTGGATTACGTGGTTAAAGAAGGCTCTATCGAACTGGTCGACGAGTTCAAAGGCCGCATCGCGCAGAACCACCGGTGGCCGGCGGGCTTACAGTCCGCCATTGAAGCGAAGGAGCGCGTTCGCCTTAAGACACAGGGGCGCATTCTCGGTTCCATCACCGTGCAAAGCTTGGCCGGGATGTATGAGCGGATCTGCGGTATGACCGGCACCGCCGCCACGCAAGCTGGCGAATTCTGGAAGGTCTACAAGCTGCCAGTGACGGTAATTCCAACCAACCGGCCGGTGATTCGCAAGGACCTGCCTGATGTGGTGTATGCCGACAAAGAGGCGCGCAACTGTGCTCTGGCGGAAGAGATTCGAAAGGTCCACGAGACGGGTCGTCCCATTCTGGTAGGAACGGCGAGCGTGGAGGAATCGGAGGGGTTGAGCCGGCGCTTGCAATCGATCGGCATTCCGCACTCGGTTCTGAACGCCAGGAACGATGAGGCAGAAGCGGAGATCATCGCCCGAGCCGGCGCGTTGGGAGCAGTGACGGTGTCCACGAACATGGCGGGGCGAGGCACCGACATTCTGCTGGGGGGCAATCCGCCCACCGGTCGCGACCAAGTGGTGGCGCTGGGCGGCCTGTACGTCATCGGCACCACCCGCCATGAGGCCAGGCGGATCGACAACCAACTTCGCGGCCGCGCCGGACGGCAGGGCGATCCGGGCACGTCACGCTTCTTCATTAGCCTCGAAGACGACCTGCTGGTGCGTTTCGGGATTGCGGAGAACCCGGATATCGAGAGCGTGCAGCGCACTGTGGAGAGCCAGAATCTCGAGATCCGGCAGATGCTCTGGAAATACGACGGCGTGGTTGAACATCATCGCCGCGAGATCTACGGCTTGCGCCGCGAGATTCTGCAATCACCTGAATGGAGTCTCCGTTCGATGCTCTCCGAAGAACAATTCGACGAATTGCTCCAAGCCGCCGGCAAAGAGGAACTCGAAAAAGCGGGTCGTCAAATCGCGCTGGCCATCATCGACGATCTGTGGGCCGACTATCTCGCGAATGTTGCTGAGTTGAGGGGCGGCGTCCATTGGGCTTCGTGGGGCGGCCGCGACCCGCTGTTTACGTTTCTGACCGGCGAAAAGGAGATCTACGCCGATTTCCATCAATGCCTGAAAGACGACATGGCCGAAGCGTTTGCGACGGCCGAGGTCCGTGATGGCACGATCCACTTCCAAAAACCAGAACGTTTGGAACGTGGAGCAACCTGGACCTACGTCACTACCGACCAGCCCTTTGGAACGCTCGGCGAGCGGATCATGAAGGGCTTGCGGCGAAGGTTCTCGAAGCGATAGGGAGAAGGCGGTCGCGGGCCGCTATACTCGCGTCTCAAAACAAAAGCGGAAGCCGCCTCCATGGGTAGCTTCCGCCTGCAATGAAACTCGCCTGTTGCTGGTTTACTTTGCTCCGGGTGGCTTCGATGCGGCTGGCGCGGCCGGTGCGGTCCCGGCAGGGGCAGGCCCCGCCGGTGCGGCGTCGTAAAGCGCCACTATGTCCTTTGTGATATCGATCGAGGGATCGGCGAAAACCACCGGTCCGCTGGTGTCGAGCACCACGTTGAAACCCTTTTGCTTGGCATACTGCGTGATGATCGCAACCATCTTCTGCTCGAGCGGCACCAGCAGCCTCTGCTGGTCTGCGGTGTATTCATCCTTCACATCCGCCTGGATGCGCTGTAGCTTCCGGCTCTTCTCGTCGATGTCTTTTTGCAACTGAGCGGCTTTATCCGGTGCAAGCGTCGTACCACCCTTTTGCAGCTGCTCTTGTGACGCCACTAAGTCGCTGCGCAGTGTATCGAACTCTTTTTGCCGGGGGCCGAACTTCGCTGTCAATTCCTGACCGGCCTTCTGCCCATCCTTGGACGCGACGATCGCGTTCTGGATATTGACGACGGCCACCTTGTTGCTGCTTTGCGCATACAAACCGCCCGTCATGCCGACCACGGCCAGCGCTGCCAGCAGATTCCTTCCCATTACCATGTTGTTTCCTTTACTTCACTGGTTCACTCTGGTCCACGAATCGCGAAACAGCTGTGCCATCTATTAGGGTACAAGACCGGGCGTTCGAGTCTTGACTGCAACGGCCGAATTCGGGCAGATTCGCTGGATTTTCGCCGTCGTCGCTGCAGCCCCCGGGAAGAATTCCGGATGTCCTCACATCTTGTATTTTGCCGCTGTCAGTTCCACCGTCGCGGTTACCAGGCCCGGTGACGTTGCGGTCACTTCGATTGGTCCCGACTGGCCGTGATTCGATCGCACAATCAGCAGAGCCATCCCACTGAATGCCTTTCGATTGTCGGCCTGGAAGAGCTCGGTGGTTGCGGGGTTGCCGTTGTCGACGGCGGCGATGCGCCCTGCGCCTGTCACCTGAAAGTGAACCTGGTTGTCGGCCATCGGACAAGCCACTCCCTTCGCATCCACAATGCGCGCGGTGACAAAGGAGAGATCCTGTCCATCAGC
>JBAUOG010000696.1:0-3724 GCA_049579625.1 Bryobacteraceae bacterium | reverse complement strand
GCGTCAAGATGTATCTGCCGAAGACCGTCTCGCTGCCGGAGGTGGAGTTCGAGTGGAAGATCCCCAAGTGGAGCAACGCAATTGAACGGGACCGCGCGCGCACGTACTTTCAGGTCTATGCGGCCGCCTGTGCCCTGCACTTCGCGGAAAAGGCTCTATCCGAGCTGCACCGGGGCAACACCAAGACTTGGACCGATTTCAAAGTTCCCGACGAAGCGATCGGTTGCGGGTTCCACGAGGCGGTCCGCGGCGTATTGTCGCATCACGTTGTAATTCGGAACGGCAAGATCGCCAACTACCATCCTTACCCGCCTACCCCGTGGAACGCCAACCCGCGCGATGTCTACGGAACGCCGGGACCGTATGAGGATGCCGTGCAGAATACTCCCATCTTCGAAGAAAACGGACCCGACAAATTCAAAGGCATCGACATCATGCGCGCGGTACGTAGTTTCGATCCGTGCCTGCCGTGCGGCGTCCATATGTATCTTGGCGACGGCAAGGTTCTGGAAACGCATCACTCACCGATGTTCGGACTGCAGCAGGGTCACTAACGCCTATGACCGAAGAGAGGGAAGTGCAAGAGCGCGTTCAGCGCATCGAGGCATTGGTGCATCAGTGTGAAGCCATTCCCGATGTAAAACTTCGTCACAACGTGCAGGAACTCCTTCAAGCAGTAATGGAGCTGCATGGTTCAGCCCTCCACCGGGTGATGACTCTGGTTTCCGATCGGGGGCCTGAAACCGCGGGCCTGATCGAGGAGTTGGCAAACGACGAGTTAGTCGGCAACCTGCTCATCTTGCATGGGCTTCATCCGGTCGATCTTCAAACGCGCGTGGAGCGGGCGCTCGGCGGCATTGAAGCTGTTCTGCGCGGATACGGCGCCCAAGCCGAGATCTTGGGAATGCCCGGCGGCGCGATACGGCTGCGGGTCAGGGGCGTCGCAAGCGCCGCGTTAGCGAAAGCGACACGCTCGGCGATTGAAGAGGCGATCAACCGAACAGCCCCGGACGCCCCGTCCTTGGCGATCCTGGGCCTGGAGCAGTTTACCTCGCCTGATTTTGTCGCACTGGACCAGTTGCGCATGGCGCCGGCTGCGGCCCCGGCTTATGTGGGGAAAAGCGGGGACTGAGGGCATCCTCAGAAGGCGCTGACACGCGATGGACATGGAACAGGCGGGCGAATACCGGAAAGCGTTCGGCACGCTCCGCCGGTTTGCGCTGCCCAGCCGCCCAAGGGAGCGCTGCGAACTTTGCAGCGCTCCCTTGGGCGGTGGCCATCAGCATCTGCTCGAGACGGAAGCGCGGCGGATTGTGTGTGCTTGCGATGCATGCGCTCTTCTAATGACCCCTCACAGTGGTCGCTACAAGAGGATCCCGCGGCGCGTCGAACTCCTGGCCGATTTTCATTTGACCGACGCCGAATGGGACGGCATGATGATTCCCATCGGCATGGCCTTCTTCTTCAAGAGCGGCAAGACAGGCAAGATCGCGGCTCTCTATCCAGGGCCGGGCGGCGCCACGGAGTCCTTGCTCTCTCTCGACACCTGGCAAGACATCGCCGCCCGCAATCCACGCTTGGCGGAGATCGAGCCTGATGTCGAAGCGCTGCTCGCCAATAGACTGGGACCATCGCGCGGCTTCGGCGAACCCGAATACTATGTGCTCCCGATTGATGAGTGCTACAAGTTGGTCGGCCTCATTCGATCGGGTTGGCGCGGGCTCTCGGGCGGAGCAGAGGTCTGGGATACTCTGCAGCAGTTCTTCCAGAACCTGAAGTACCGGTCCGTTACTACCACCCGAGGCGCCTATGCCTGATCTTCAATTCCAGGTGAACAGCGCGTCCGCGGTACCTCACGCCGCCAGCCCGGTGCTGGCCTTTCAGCTGGAGGTCAGCAATTCAGGCGGAGAGCTGATTCATGCTGTCGTACTGCGCTGTCAAATTCAAATCGAGACGACACGCCGCAAATACACAGAAGAAGATCAGCGCCAGTTGCGCGATCTGTTTGGTGAGCCGCAGCGCTGGGCCCAGACTCTTCGCAGCACGCTGTGGACCCACACGCAGGCGGTCGTTCCCTCCTTTTTGATGCGCATCGTCACCGATCTGCACGTACCTTGTACGTTCGACTTCAATGTAGCGGCGACGAAGTATTTTGCCGGACTCCAAGATGGAGACATCCCGCTGCTTCTGATGTTCAGTGGATCGGTTTTCTACGAAGGTCCCGATGGCGCTTTCCAGGTAGCTCCGATTTCGTGGGAAAGAGAGACCCGGTTTCGCCTCCCGCTCAAGGTTTGGCGCGACCTGATGGATGCCTATTATCCGAACAGCGCATGGCTGTGCCTGCGCAGGGATGCTTTCGAACGCCTTCTCGCGTACAAGACGCTGCATGGTATCCCGACCTGGGAGGAAGCGTTGGAACGGCTGATGGACGCTGCGGAAGAGGTGGTGCCCCGATGAGCAGCTCAACAGTGGAGCAGATTGCGAATGCCATTCTCTACGAAGGGTATCTGCTCTATCCGTATCGGGCCTCGGCGCTAAAGAACCAACGCCGCTGGAACTTCGGCGTGGTCTACCCCCGCGGCGAACAGGGCGGCGGCGACCCCTGGTCCATGCAAACGGAGTGCTTGTGCCAAGCCGGGCCGCTGTCATCGATCGAGATCAAAGTCCGCTTCTTGCGCTTGGCCGAACAAACCAACGCCGATACGGCCTTGTATTTTCAGGATGCGGAAGACACGCAGATCGTGCTACCCACCAGGCGCCTTGTCGAGTTGATTGCGAATTCGGTGACTCGGGAGTTCTCTTTCCCGCGCGGCGTGGAGCGGCAAGGGCCAATCACCCGCCGCCGTCAGCCCCTCGAAGGGGTTGTCACGGCGCATGCCACGGAGACTGAGGACGGCGCCTGGAAAATCTCTATCCGGATCGAGAATCGAACGCCGGCCGCAGTAGACAACGTATCTTCATCCGGGCCAGACGGAATCCTGCTGCAGTCGCTCGTGTCGACGCACACCATCCTTCGTTTGCGGGACGGCGAGTTCGTCTCGATGATCGATCCTCCGGAAGAGTTCCGGCAGGCCGCCGATTCCTGTACCAATCTCGGGACATGGCCCGTGCTGGTCGGTGATCAGGGCGAGCGCGACACGGTCCTCTCGTCGCCCATTATTCTGTACGATTATCCACAGATTGCTCCGGAAAGTCCCGGCGATCTCTTCGATGGGACCGAGATTGACGAGATTCTTACGCTCCGCATTCTGACCATGACGGACCAGGAGAAAGAGGAAATCCGCCGAAGCGATCCTCGCGCGCGCCAGCTTCTCGAGCGCACGGAAACGCTTCCGCCTGAAGACTTCATCCGGCTGCACGGGGTGCTCCGTTCCGCCGCGTCTCTGGGAGGAGGTAGCTCGTGAACGAATGGGAATGGCAACTGCTCGAAGACAAGACACCCCTTGATGAGATCTGGGTCGCCGGAGTTGCCGTGCGGCCGGGCGATCGCGTCGAGTTGAAACCCCGTGGTGGCGGCGACATCTTTGATTTGGCGCTGGCCGGCAGGGTCGCTACGATCCAAAGCATTGAACAGGATTACGAGGGGAAGATCCACCTGGCTGTGGTCGTGGACGACGATCCCGGCAGCGACATTGGAAGAATGCGCCAACCCGGCCACCTGTTCTTCTTCGCTCCCGAAGAAGTCATACCTGTTGCCCAGGAGGTTGGCGAATGAACGACCGCG
>JBAUOG010000695.1:0-1826 GCA_049579625.1 Bryobacteraceae bacterium | reverse complement strand
TCTGGCGGTCCGAGGACACACGGGTGTAAATCGCAGCTGGTCGCGTCACTTAGAACCTCCTGATCGCCGCTGTTTTGTTCGGCGATCGCCCGGACCATAGAACGGGCTTTGGTGGGTGCGAGTAGTTCATACGCCTGCGCCAGTTTCTCCGGAAGCAGGCGATCAAAGAGATACTCCGTTTGCAGCGTCCGTGGCCGGCCAGACCGCCGGTCAGCCACGACCTCCCCCGCGATGCAGCACCGCCGAGAAGGCACGCCTGGCGATTTCGCTCAGGGTTAAGCCGGTGGAAGCAGCATAGATGCGGAGTTTGTCCACCAGGTCGTGGGAGAGTTTCACGGTGAACGACACCTTCGCATCGCCGACTGGAACAGGGCGTTTGAGTCGCTGTGCCAGGACGAGGTAGCGGTAGGCCTGACGTTTGGAAATAGAGCAGTTCTGGGCGAGTTGTTGGGCGGCCTCGGGCAGGCGTGGAAACCCGCGCAACAGGGTCCGCGCCAGGTTCAGGCGTTCGGCTTTCTGAGCATCGCTGGCGCGACCCATATGACATATACATACGCCTGTTTGTGTCACAAGTCAAGGAGTCTGTCACGCCTTGTGATCCTTTCGCTGTTGACGATATGAAACGGTCCGGCTGAACTCGAAGTTATCTTTTGCGTTCAGGGAGTAAAAGGCCCGCCTTGCGGCGTACCCTCATCCACCGGACTTACCAACCCATCTTCCATCACTCCGGCTCGCAGAAATGCGCGGACTAGCTTCAATAAACGCTTGTCGCTAACCCGCTCTGCGATCTTCGCGATCAGTTTGTCGTGATTGACTCGATCGAAAAATTTCTCTAAATCAAGATCCACCACCCAGCGATAGCCTGCGGCGATGTACTGCTGCGCCGCTGCCACCGCCTGATGCGCCGAGCGCCCAGGCCGAAACCCGTAGCTGTGATCGGAAAACGTCCGGTCCCACTTGCCTTACAGCACCTGCATCACCGCCTGCTGGATGAATCGATCCAGCACCGAAGGAATGCCGAGTTTTCTCACGCCTCCTCCGTCCGGCTTGGGGATTTCCACCCGCCTCACCGGCTGCGGCTTATAGGTCCCGCTCAACAACTGTTCCCGTATGGTTGGCCAATGCTGTTTGAGAAACTCCGGCAATTCGTGGACGGTCATCCCATCCACGCCAGGGCTTCCTTTGTTGGCCTTGACTCGTGCCAATGCCTGCTTGCAGTTTTCCCGCTCGCAGACCTCCTCCATTAACTGTTCGCCTATAGCCAGGCTTTCCGTCCCGCGCTTCGCCGCAAGCGATTCGGTCCCTTCCGCGGATACCCTCGGAGCTTCACTCCTACTCTCGTCCGTGAAGGCCAACTCTAGCTGGTTCTTCTGCCGCTTGTCGCTCATGAGTTGCGCTGCTTACTTGCCTTTCCCATTAACCCCTTGCGGGAACCGTTCGGGCCTTTGGCACTTGCGTGCCTCATACGCCCTCTGCTGACTTCTGCCGCCCGGTCAGGATCGATTGCTCAACCCTTAGTCCTGAATCCAGAACAAACGGCAGATCTCCCGAGGTAAGTTCGACCGCCTTCCGCACGCAACCGCCGGATTTACAACCAGTGCCCTTGATGGATATGGACTTCGTGGTTCCGAGCCCACTCGTCCGGCACCGTATGCCTCTCATCCAGTTCTTGTTCATCGGCTCGTACGTTTGCTCCACGCTTCTTTCAGACCCCGCCTCACGACGACGCCCTTGCGCTTCGCTATCACTTCACCTCCATCAGGTTGTGAAAAGGACTTTCACCTTCGAGCTGTCGAACATGCTCGGCACACTCGGCATAGGGGCGG
>JBAUOG010000694.1:0-1920 GCA_049579625.1 Bryobacteraceae bacterium | reverse complement strand
TGAAAAGGAGACTGAACCATGCCGATGAAGAACCCACCCCACCCCGGAGGCTTTGTACTCCGTCAGTGCATTGAGCCTTTGGGCTTGAGCATCACGGACGCCGCCGCTGCTCTTGGCGTCACGCGCACCACGCTATCCGAACTAGTGAACGAAAAGCGCGGCATATCGCCGGAAATGGCCGTGCGACTGTCCAAGGTTTTCGGCGGCAGCGCCGAAAGCTGGCTTATTCAGCAGGCGCAGTACGATCTTGCGCACATTCGCGCCGACCGGCTGAAACTGAAACGGCTGGAACTGGTTTAGCCGTGTTCCCCAATGGGTCCCACCTGAGAAAACGCGCCGGTGGACCGAAATCAAATCTGCTTGAACAGCCGCCTTGACTTCGGTGCCTTGGCGCGCTTCTCCAGGCGCAAACGGCGGCGCGTGAGCTCTTCCGACGGCCCGTATTCCAATGCCTGCAGAGTGAACTCCAGCGCCAGCGTGGCGTTACGTTCGGTGTGCTCAAAGTACTTGGCCAGTTCTTCTATTGCCCGCACCCGGAATGCATTACGGCACGCGGCCAGTTCCGTCAGAATCTGCAATGCCGCTGCCGGACGTTGAAGGCGCTTCTCAAGGGCCGCAACATCCCAGAGAGTTCGGAAAAGCAGTTCATCGCGTAAGCCCAGATCGACGGCTTGCTTGAAGAGCGCCAGCGCCCGCTCCATTTCCCCCGCCGCCAGGAGCCACCGCGCAATGCCGAGCATTTCCTCGCCTCGCCGCAGACCTAGCCGCTGGAGCGACGCCGAATCCGTCTCCCGAAACGCGGAAGGCACGATAGCAGTCAGGCAGCCCAGCGTCAGTATGTCGATCGCATTGTGATGGAAGATCGGCACCAACCGCTGCGCCTGCTTCGAGCGCAGGTATTCGAAGTAGACATACGGAATCATCTCGCCTGGCAAATCGCCTTCACGCTCAAAGCCGAGTATCTGCTGTTCAAGCTGAATCAGCCGGCAGTTCTCAAACCTCAGTCTCCAAAGCCGCCGAGCCCCATGCAGCAGATCCAGGTGCTGCATTCGCGCAAAGGGATGCGGATGGCGATTCATCCGGTAGCGGGTCTCAAGCAGCGGCTGGTCGTAGGTCTTGCCGTTGTAGGTGATCAGCGTGTCGAACTCTTGAAGGTGAGCCGTCAGCGCTGTGAGCAGACTCTTCTCTTCGCAGTACTCTCGCATGAAGAACTGCCGTACGCGGAAGCCGTCGGAAGTGATTCGCCCAACGCCAATCAGGAACGCGTAGGTGCCGGACCCGCCTGCCAGGCCTGTGGTCTCCGTGTCCAGAAAGGCCCAGCGCTGCGGCGGTGAAGCGGGGATCTCACCAGCGCCCAGCGCATCCAGCAGCGTCTCCGGCAGTTCACTAAGCGCTCCTATATCCGCCGCTCCGTGGTGGCGATGTCCCTCGTAGTGGCGCTCCATCTGAAAATGGGGCCCGTGCTCATTCACCACTACCTCGCCTTCGCACCACTCCTCAACGAAGGTCCTGGCGTCGATCTCACGCGCAAGCACACGTAGCTGCACCGGCGACTCGGCATACTTCTGATCGATTTGCGCCATCCGCCGGCGAAGCTGGGTCAGCTGTTGTTGGTCAAATGCTGGCACTAGAAAGATTCGCCTTTTCTTTGCCAGTATAGCTCCGCCCGCTTACGAGCGCACTAAAGCAGGCCGATCAGCTATACTCGATCGTTCGCACAAGGAGAATCCCATGGCTCACCCGGTTGTTCATTTTGAGATTGGTTGTCGCGATACATCCCCGGCGACATCGTTTTACACGGAGCTGTTTGGATGGCATACTCGGCCGAATGGCCCGGCAACCACGATCCTGTCTGAAGCAGGCGGAATCGGCGGCCACTTCACCTCGTTGGGGCACGAGCCGTTTAATTACGTCACGATT
>JBAUOG010000693.1:0-10596 GCA_049579625.1 Bryobacteraceae bacterium | reverse complement strand
CTCCATTTGAGCGTCGTCAAAGCCGCGGCAAATGGTAATGGCATCGAGTTCGTTGGTACCGATCCGGCGGTAAAGAATCTCCCGCAGGCCCGCCTTAGTGTCAAACTGCCACTTGCCCGAACGCTTCACGATGGGAATGGGAGACGGCCAATTCTCGTTGCCGACTTGCAGAATGGCACGCTTCGAGTCTTTGGGATCGATGACCACCTCCATCTTTTCGTGGGCTCGCGCGGCAAATGCGGCGGCGTTGTTCTTGTCGGCCACGGCGTCCGCGGAAGAAACGATATCCTTGCCATCCGGTCCGAGAATCTGCATCATAGCGGGCACATCGTAGTCCGAAGCCGCCTTGACGAACGCATCGGCTGCTTCTTTGGGTGTGGCGAACGAGAGCTGTGCGGCCTGCGAAGCCGCGGCTGGTGTCGATTGGGCCGTTGCGAAGGGTGCCAGGGCACACAAAAGGGCGGCCATCGACAAAGCCCGAATCGATTTCGATGCGAAGGTGCTGTGTGTAGTTGATCTCATGTGTTTTTCCTCAATCACTCACGGCCGGGCCTACCTGCGCCGCCCTCCACCACCGCCCCTGGAGCCGCCACCGCCACTGCGGGAACCACCCATACTGGACGATCCGCGCGAGCTGCTGGCTTTGGCGCTGCTGCCACTGTAGCCACCGGAGCCGCCTCCGAACCCTCCACTTCCGCGCGACGAACCGCCGCTGGGTACGCTCTTGTTTCCGATGCGGTCCTGGCCGCCTCCACCACCGCCACCCCGGCTCATATTGTTAGAGGCAGAGGCGCCGCCGCGGTTCGTTTGGCCCGGTTGCTGCCGGTTCGAAGCAGACGCGCCGCCTCGGTTCGTTTGACCCGGCTGCTGCCGGTTGCCCTGGTTCTGGCGCGCACTCGCCTGCCGGTTTGAAGCAGAATCGCCGCGCGCTGAGCCGCCGTACTTGTTGGCCGTTCCGCGGTCGCCATAGGGTGCGCCGCCCCGATGCGACGGGTTGTGCTGCCAGTTGCCGTTGCCTCCTCGGGCAGGTTGATTGGAGACCCGATTTCCACCGCCGGTACGATTGCCGTTGTTGATGTTATTCCGATTGTAGTTGTTGTTGTTGTTAATGTTGATGGTGTTGTTACTGCCCCACCCGCAACCGTAACCCCAGCCGCCACCCCAAGCGGCCCCCATCGCCAAACCTACGCCGAACGAAATCGCCATCCCGGCCGCGACGTAGCCCGGCGGATAAACATAGGGATAATACGGATACATGGGAGCTCCGTACACCACCGTGGGATTATAGCTAGGCACGTAAACCACTTCCGGGTTAGCCTGCTGAATCACGATAACCTGTTTGCTCTCCACAACCTGCGTTTCCACTTTCTGTTGCTCGGTTGTCTTCAGAGTTCCTTTGTCTTTCGCCTTCAGGCGCATCCGCTGCACGGCGTCCATCACGCCTTGCTGTTGCGCCAGAAATGCGTTGCCCAAATCGGTGGTCCACTTGATGTTGTCGAAAAGCTGCTTAACCAGATCGGGCATGGGGGCGAGGCCCTGAACGCTTGGGTCCCAGTCCTGCTTCAACACGGCATCCTCAAGAGCCTTGTCCTTTAACCCCTTGTTCTTCTCCAGCCACTGATAAAGCTGCACGATCTCCAGCGGATACGTGGACGCGGCCAGCACTTGGGCCAAGAGGGGATCCGGATAGAGCGCGATGGGCGCCACCAGCGAATCTAATTGATCGGCGGGAATCGGTGGTGCTGCCTGCTCCTGTTGCGGCGCAGCGTCCTGTGACGGTTGCGCAAACACGAGTCGATCGCCGGGCATCAGAAGTGCGGCGCAAACGAGCGACAACAGGCCACGAACGAAACTGAACGACCTTGCCTGAAATGGTTTAATTCTCATGGCAGTAGTAGGAATCTCCTTGCGGACTTCTCTCGAAGTGCCTTTATTTGGTTCGCGCCCTTCAAGTCTTGGATGAAATAACATCGGACTCCATTCTACATGTCCCTATTTCACCAGCCCGAGCGCGGCTTCTGCCAAAATCATATGCCCGGGGGGGCTCGGCCGCAAGATCGGAACTTAATTGTCTAACGCGGGGGAGTGAACCGCGTGCTTAGGCGCAGGGGATCGCGCGTACTGGCGCATTCCTCTTGCCATCCTCGCTTGGCAGCCTTCCCGGGTTGATTTCTGGGGCATCCGCGGCTCCGACCGAGTTCGGTTAGAAAGTTGCTACTCGAATACACTCAGTTGTAACATCCGAGATGTCCACTGGCCGAGCAATACCGCCGTACGAGCGGCCCGATTCCTCGCGGATGATCGCCGTGGTTTTTTCAGATCCCAAGGCCGCTAGGGCAATTCAGGCCGCAACATCCACTAACCTTAAGAGGAGCTTATGAAAAAGAGACATATGAAAACCAAGGAACTGAAACAGTCTGACTCCGGTTCGAAGCCGAAGCTGAAGAACAAGGAATACACCAAGGAGTTACGCAAACTTCAGACTGAATTGTGCAAGCTGCAGGCTTGGGTGAAGCTCAACGGCTTGCGTGCCATCGTGATCTTCGAAGGGCGCGACGGCGCCGGCAAGGGCGGCGTGATCAAAGCAATTATGGAGCGCGTCAGCCCGCGCATCTTCCGCCTGGCGGCGCTTCCCGCTCCCTCGGACCGTGAAAAAACCCAGATATTCCTTCAACGCTATATTCAGCACTTCCCAGCCGCCGGTGAGATCTTGATCTTCGACCGCAGTTGGTACAACCGCGCGGGCGTGGAATACGTCATGGGGTTTTGCACACCGAAGCAGCGCGATGCTTTCCTGGAGAACTGTCCGATCGTGGAAAAGTTCATCGCTGAAGCTGGCATTATCCTCATCAAGTACTGGCTGGAGGTCAGTAACGAAGAGCAGGAAATCCGGTTCAAGGCTCGTATACAAGATCCGATGCGCCAGTGGAAGCTGAGCCCGGTCGATCTGCCCTCACGATCCCGCTGGTACAGCTATTCGCACGCACGCGACGAAATGCTCGACGCCACGGACCGCGACTACGCTCCCTGGCACGTCGTGAACTCCGACGATAAGAAGCGGGCGCGCCTCAATTGTATCTCCCACCTGTTAAGCATGATTCCTTATCAGGAAATCAAACGTGAGAAGGTAAAGCTGCCCAAACGGTCGTCCAAGGGCGCCTACGACGACAAGGCCGCGCTCAAGAACAGGCGATTCATACCGGAAAAGTATTGATCGCGGGGCAGCGCCATCCCGCACGGCGATACAACGGTTTTGAACCGGGGCGCGACCGCGAGGAAGCGCTTCAAAACTCGACGAAGCTTCGGCATTGCGACCTTCCATACAATCCGCGTTCATCTGCGGTCATCCGCGGCCACTACACTGGGTTTCTTCGCGACCCCTCCGGAATCCTCCGGCCAGTTCCTGACAGTGCCACCGGCTTAATGGTCACCACATGAAACGCAAACTGAACGTTCGTCACATCGTCTTCGGCGCGCTAGCTGTGGCTCTCGTTGCGTCCGCGGCATTTGGCTTCTGGCACACCTATCAGACAGGAGAGATCTATTCGCTCTCCTCACGCGCCCTGGAGGATATTCCCAAACGTCTGACCGGCCCCGGCAGGTTCCGCTTCCTCCTCCAACCCGCGTTTGCCGTTCTCCTCGGCGTACGATCCGGCATCACCGACGCTCGGGCCGGCCACCCGATATTCATCGTGGCGTTTCTCTTCAAAGGCCCGCACCGTTCCTCATTGCTCAAGAATGCCTTCTCGCAGCTCTCGGTTCTGATCGCGATGTCGATACTACTCGATCTCGTCGCGCAATTCCTGATCCTGCGGGAAGTGTATCCTGTCCCGGCCCTTATCCTCGGCCCCGTTTTGATTGGGTTCCCGTATTCGATTGCCCGCTCGCTGACGGGCTGGTTTGGGCCGCGAAAGGCATCCTAGCTTTCGTCCAGCACGGAACTTCTTCGAAAACCCCTACCTCAGACCACTCGTACAATCAATGAGCTAGAGAACTCGCCTTTGCGCTCCGCAATTCGTTGTACGGTAGCAGCTCCCGCCCGCAGCCGACGCCTCACCGATTCGCCATCTCACCTGCAAGCGATTGCAGTTCAACTGCTTCTACCCAAGGCGCGGGCGCCTGGGCCACTAGACGCAATGGCGACCTTCGAATGATTCATTTCGCCCAATAAGTACCTCGCCCTCAAACGTCTCAGGCGCGGACTTCCAGTCTCAAAAGATTGGCGGAAAACGTGCTCGCTTGGTCGGTGTGCCATGAAACAGAGAGGCAATTAGTTGTATGTCGATCTGAATTTATGGAAATGTCAATTGTTCGGAGTGGTAACATTGTATGCGAGGAACTGGCCGATCGGTCCATCGACGCATCTTCGACCTCGCGACCCCAAATCCAAAATGCAATTCAAGTGCCCTTTTTGATTTGCCGCATCGCATTGGTGTGCGTCCTTTGGGGGACTGCCTCGCCCTATCTCTGGTCACAAGCGACTCTGGGTGGATCGACCGGCCCCGCATTCTCTCTGACTGAACTGAAGCCGGTGCCGATCCCGCCGGGCACCAAGCTCTTTCAATTCGGCGCAAATGTTAATTGGAGGTCGGTTCTGGCCCCCTGTTCGCCGGCTCAATTCAATCTTGCCGCGAACTGCGTCAGCGATGTGCGCCAGACTCCAGTTCAGAACGCACCCAAAATTGAGCCCTTGATCGGCAATGCCGTCGCCAAGGCGGAGGTTCCCAAACAGCACTTTCAGTGGGGGCCGGCGCTCTTCCAATCGTTCGAGTTTTTGGTCCTCGAACACACCTTCCGTTTCGCCACGGACCCAGGGGTTCAATACGACCTCTACCATAAGCCTTTCTGGTACGATTACCGCGCTTCCGCGGATCATTACAACATGAACCGTTGGGGTGATGGCGACAGCTTCCTGGTCAATTACATTGGCCACCCTTTGCAAGGCGCAGTCAGCGGCAATATCTACCGCCAGAACGACCCCCGCGGCCGTTCCGTCCGGTTCGGCCGTGATCCCGTCTACTGGGAGACTCTCCTGAAGGCCCTGGTTTGGTCAACGGCCTACTCCACTTTTTTCGAATATGGACCCATTCTCAGCGAGACGGCGTTGGGAAACCAAGGCGGCTACACCTACGTCCCCGGCTGCGGCTTGTACCCTTGCCAGGGAGTGCCGGGCCAGCACTACAAGCCTCCCACCAACAACACGGGATGGGTCGATTTCATCGTTACCCCATTGGTCGGTACCGGCTGGATGCTTCTGGAAGACGCCATCGAGAGGGAGTTCACGGATCGGGTCGCGAAGGGCAGCGACGCCTGGAAGTACAGGTGGATCCGCTACTGCCTGTCGCCGAGCCATACCCTCGCGAACGTTCTGGCATTCCACGCTCCCTGGTATCGCTATCCGCAAGCAGACGAAGCCTCATTAACAGCCATGAACTCGGCGTACGTCCAGAGCCGTTCCGTCAGACCAGCCTGGAAAGGCGAGCCGCGCTATTACACCGGCTTGCAGTTTTCTACGATGAGCCTACCCCAGGATCGCGAAAACTGTAACTCATGTCGTAGTTTCATGAACGGCGTGGGTTACGACTTCGGCTACCGATTCGCTAAGTACGCCTACCTGGACACCCAGATGAACTGGTTTCCCGGGTCCGGATCAACTGGGCAAAATGGCTCGGTCGTGGAAGGCCTGTTTGGTGTAAAGGCCGGATACCGATGGCACTCATGGGGCCTCTTTGCGCAGGTTCGGCCGGGCTTCATGTACTATTCCAAGGCGCTTGTGACAGGCAGCGAAAACGACTATGCCTCGACGACTCGCTTCGCCGGAGACGTCGGTGGCGCCATTGAATACTACGCCGCAAAGCACTCCATGCTTCAGCTCAGCGTTGGCACAACGCTTATTCACTACCTGACAGACCATCCGGATCCCAACCAACGGCCGACCACCGTGCTCTCCGATCAGTACTACTATCTCCAGGGCAACTTCCATATTGCATTGGGCTATCAGTTCGGCATCTAGCTACTCTTTCTTCCGCTCCTCGCGCCGCTTCTTCGCCCAGCCTGGCTTGTCGGTCTGCCCCGCACGGCCTAACGCCAGCGCGTCCTGCGCCACTTCATGAGTGATCACCGAACCCGCTGCGATGTACGCGCCACTTCCCACGGTTAAGGGCGCCACCAATGTCGAGTTGCTACCCACGAACACATGGTCTCCAATTCGTGTCGGATGTTTGTGTACGCCATCGTAATTGCATGTAATCGTGCCTGCACCTACATTGGTCGCTTCGCCGATGAACGCGTCGCCCAGGTAGGCGAGATGGTTCGCTTTCGAACCCTGAGCCATGGTTGTATTCTTCAATTCGACGTAGTTCCCAATGTGGCAGCGGGCCCCCACCACGGCATTCTGCCGCAAGCGCGCGAACGGCCCCACCGACGCCGAGTGTCCGATCTTTGTGCTCTCCGCCACCACGTAAGGCAGGATGTGCGCGCCATCGGCAATCTCGCAGTCACGAAACACAGACCCGGTCCCGATCCTGCACTCGGCCCCAATCCTCGTTGCGCCCCGCAGCGCCACGTGTGCCTCGATCACCGTGTCCTGCCCAACCTCCACGTCCCAATCAATCGTGACGGTTTCCGGCTTTTCAATTGTGACGCCGGCCAGCATCAACGCTTCCGTCTTGCGATGGCGTAGAATACGGTCGGCGACAGCCAGTTCTACTCTTGTGTTGATGCCCAACAATTCTGTCTCATCGGCCACTAAGTTCGGCGCGATTGAATGTCCGTGCCTGCGCAGAATCTTCACCATGTCGGTCAGATAGTATTCGCCCGATTTTTCGTTGGGCTGAAGTTCGCCGATATGTTGCCAGAATAATGCTGCGTCGAACCAATACACCCCGGTGTTTATCTCGCGGATAGCGAGTTGCTCCGGCTTGGCCGCCTTCTGCTCTACAATCGCCGCAATCCGTCCGTCTCCGGTGCGAACGATTCGTCCATAGCCGGTGGGGTCGTCCACCTCTGTTGTGATCACACCGCCGGAAATGCCGGCCAGATCATCTTGCCGCAGAAAGGATTCGAGGGTTGGCGTCTTGATCAACGGGCCATCACCATTCAGTATCAGCAGCCGGCCAGAAGCCTCGACGAGGTCCCTGGTGCAGGCCACCGCGTGTCCTGTTCCCTTCTGTTCTTCCTGCAAGGCAAAGCGCACACCTGGCGTTTTGACACGGGCGCGTACTTCTGCCGCCTGATGTCCGATCACCGCGACGATCTTCTCGGCCGGCGCTAGCGGCAACGCCGCACGGATGACGTGATTCAGCAGAGTATCCCCGCCGGCTTCATGCAACACTTTCGCCTTCTTCGACTTCATCCGAGTGCCAAGCCCGGCCGCCATGATGACCACGGTTAGGTTCTGTTTCATTACGAGTCTTTTCTACGCTCCACAATCATCTGCCGCTTCAGATTCCGGGCTCGGGCGCGCTTCGCGAGATCCACAACAATCTGGGCAGCGACCCGGGGATCATGTCGCACCAGTTTCGCGTCGCCTACCAGATCGCCCGTCACCACCCTCAGGCCCATGTCTTCGAGTTGCTCAAAGTCGTTCTCCACCGGGCGGACGTTCTGTGCTGCATACTTTCTTCGCATAGCCGCTGAAATGGGGGCTACGTTCAGGACCACGCAATCCATCAATTGCCGCCGGGCGTGCTTGTTGACCGCGTCGACATGCAGGGACGCCGAGAGATTGACGGTTTCGCCCGGCTGCCACATCAGATTTACGAAATACACCTTTAACGCCGGCGAGGCCGCTATCGCCTCGGGAATCCCTTGGACCAGCAAGTTCGGAATGACGCTTGTATAAAGCGAACCGGGACCCAAGGTGATTACATCGGCTTGAGCGATTGCCTCCAGTGTCTCCGGCAACGGCTTGCACCGCTTGGGAAGAATGCTGACCAGATCGATCGGCTGACGGCTCTTGCTGATCTTGCTTTCGCCGACTACCACCGTGCCATCTCTCAACGTTGCGGTGAGCGTAACGTTGGCCGCCGTGGCCGGAAAAATCCGTCCGCGGATGGCGAGAATCTCCGACGAGAGCTGCACCGCGTGCGGAAAATCGCCGGTAATCTGGTTCATCGCTGCCAGGAACAGGTTGCCGAAACTGTGCCCCTTCAAACCCCAGCCCGATCCGAACCGGTGCTGGAACAGTTTGGTTAACAGCGCTTCATCTTCTGCCAGGGCCACCATGCAGTTCCGGATGTCGCCCGGTGGCAGAATATCCAGATCCCGCCGCAGCCGACCGGAGCTGCCACCATCGTCGGTTACAGTGACGATCGCCGTGATCTCTATTTGCTTGTTGCCCATTGCGGGCGGCGTATGGATCCCCGGCGCATATCGCTTCAGTCCTGAAAGAATAGTGGATAGGCCGGTTCCGCCTCCGATCGACACGATGCGAAGGGGGTCTTTCGCTGCTCTAAACCGCGACCGTTTCGTTGGGGGCGCCATTACTGCTTATTAGCATCGCAGGCAGTGCCCAGACGACCATGGCACCACGGCGCACTAGCGGCGCGGCTTCTTCGGCGCTGGTTCGTCTTCGTCTTCGTACACTGGAACCGAATCCAAATCTTCGGCCTCAAGAACTTGGCCGCAGTCGAGGCAACGGACATATTCTGTGCCGTCGCGCCGGTACAGGAATTCGGTCCGCTCATGCTGGCATTCCTGCATAACGAGGTAAAACTTATTCTAGACTGCACGAAACGGCTGTCAAGTGTCAAACTTGCAACGCGAATCCAGTCACTTGCACCGGGTACAATCATCGCAAATGCATATCGGCTGCTCGGCACCGTTGGCAGGAGCTCAAATTCGCTTTCTTCGTTGTGGCCAGGTCCGTTAGGAGGAGATGGCCCTTGCTGGTTCCACCCGACCCGCTTCTCATCGATCCACAGAGCCCTGATCTCCAGCGCGAATTGGATGCGCTTCCTCGCCGGACAGGGATCTTTGTGCTCGAAGCGGCAGGCCAGGATCCCTATTTGGGCTGGTCCGCGTACCTTCAAAAGCGACTCCGAAGGCTTTTGTTACAGCCAGACGTGGGTCGGCTGGAACCGCTTGCAAAGCTCCGCAAGTCCGTTGATTCCGTCGCCTGCTGGCCCACCCAATCGCGTCTCGAAACCTGGCTGATTCTCTATAGCCTGGCTCGCCGTTACTACCCCGCGGAATACAAACAGCGGCTGAAGCTGCGGTCACCTTGGTTCCTCTCACTGCTGACCGCGGATGAGTTTCCTCGTCTACGCCTCGCCAGCCGCATCGCCCGGCCGCCGGCGTTGACTCTGGGGCCTTTCCGCACTCGCGATCTCGCTGAGGCTTTTGAACAAGCCACTCAGGGCCTCTTTCAGCTTCGCCGCTGCGAAGAGAAGCTCTCGCCGCACGCCGATCACCCGGGCTGTATCTATGGCGAGATGAATCTCTGCCTTCGCCCTTGCCAGTTGGCTGTTACACCGGCTGAGTACGCTAGCGAGACCCGTCGCGTTTTCGACTTCTTGGAGACCGAAGGGTCCAGCCTGCTGACGCCCCTACTCTCCGCCCGCGACCGCGCCAGCGAGGAAATGGACTTCGAGCAGGCCGCGCGCCTTCACAAGCAAATCGACAAAGTGAAGGCCGTCGCTGCGACCCGCGATGCCTTGGTCCGGGCCGTTGACGAACTGAACGGTTTGGCGGTCACGCGGGGCCTTGGGGAACGTGCGATCAAGCTCTGGCCCATGATCGGCGGCTACTGGCAGCAGCCGCTGGTCCTGGATTTCTCTGAGAGTCTGTCGGAGTCGAAGTCTATTGATCATGTCCTTCGCGAAACCCTCTCTGCTCAACTGGCTAGCCCGGTCCTCGAGGGGAACCGCGCCGAAGAACTGGGCCTTCTTTCCCGGTGGTACTACTCCAGTTGGCGCGACGGCGCATGGATTCCCTTCGGCGATGTTGCCAAGCTGAACTATCGACGCCTGGTCAGGGAAATCTCGCTCTTACTGAAGCCGGCGTGACCCAACGTCCCTCAGCAAGCGGATGGCGCTTTCGTGCGATCGCGCTTCAGATACCCTCCCGCCTCTTGCTGCGCAACCCACCCCAGTCATGCTAGTGTGTTGAACGATGTCAGTTAACGAAGAACTCGAAGAACACACTCACGAGGCCAAAGAGCCCTTCGACAAGCGCGTGGCGGCCACCATGGCGATCATTGCGGCGCTGCTTGCAGTCGTTTCCGTCGCAGGGCACATCCTCACCACAGACGAATTATTGGGCCAACAAAAGGCGTCCGATCAATGGTCCTACTATCAGGCGAAGTCGATCCGCCGCTTCTCAGCCGAGGCGACCTACGACTTGCTGTCAACAGTGAAGTCGGAAGAGGCCGTCGCCGGCAAGTACGAAAAGGCCGCCAAGAAATATAAAGAAGATGCTGAGGAGATTCAGAAGGAGGCGCTGGTGCTGGAGAAGGAGAGCCACCTGCGTGGCGATCAGGCCCTCCGCGCTCACTTCGGCGAGGTCTTTCTTGAGATCGCCATCGTATTTTCTTCGCTGGCGATTTTGACCAAACGCGGTGTGTTGTATTGGACGGCGGTGGCCTCGGCCCTTATC
>JBAUOG010000692.1:0-8686 GCA_049579625.1 Bryobacteraceae bacterium | reverse complement strand
GCTTGGATCATCGCGATGCGGTCAGTGGACTGTACCCGGGCACGTTCCAGTTTGTCGTTGAAGACCGGGTCTTCATAAGATGAGAGGTCAAGCCGTGAAGCATGCTCCATTACGAGAATGCTGACGTGGCGGGCAAAGCGGTCGGCTAGTAGTGAGTCGAAGTAGCCGATGGCCCGGCCCAGGATGGAGCCGCAAGAGGCGAGTGCGAACTCAGCCGCGACGTACCACCAAAAGGCGGGGGGTAAAGGACGGCCAGCCAGGTGAGCTTGTATGGCGTCCAGGATCATCTTGGACACGCCAAGAACAGCCAGTGGAAGCAGGGCGATGGTGAGGCGACAAGCCAAGCCGCCGGAAACCACGCCGGGTCCGGACTCCCAGACGATCCGGATCAACTGGGGAACGTTTTTGAGAGCCTGCAGGCGGGCCCGCCAGCTCTCCCAAAATGTTTGGGGACTCTCAGCCATACAAACTATGTCTTCGGTGACAGCGCAGATCTTGCAGACCGGCATGCGCCGCGAGAGCTAGTAGCACCTATGGTGCCATTCAACGCAAGTCCTTGAAGATAAGCACGGCGATGGCTTCCGGGCAGGCATTTCTTACTCGTTTGGAGAAGCTTTGTTTGACGTCCTGGCGTCAGGGAGGCGTTACTGAGCCGCTCCTGGGCTCGTAAATCGATGAAGCCAAAAGAAGAACTGTCAGTTATCCAGCAGTCTGCGGCAGCACACGCGATTGGTGTGACATTTGCTCGTGGCCTTGCGGGAACATGACGCCGCGCGCTACGTACCGACTCCAATTCCACAAGCATTTTGGGTTTGATCAGGCGGCAGAAATTGCTCCCTACCTTTCGCGATTGGGAATCAGCCATGTCTACGCGTCTCCCTGGTTGAAGGCGCGGCCGGGAAGTTTGCACGGATATGACATCGTGGACCACCACGCCTTGAATCCGGAACTGGGTGACCGGGCTGCCTTCGATCGAATGGTGACGGCGATGAAAGCAAACGGGCTGGGCCAGATCCTGGACATTGTGCCCAATCACATGGGCGTAGGTGGGGCTGACAACCCACTCTGGATCGATGTGCTTGAATGGGGGCCCGACTCGGCACATGCCGGATGGTTCGATATTGATTGGGGATCGGACCGATCGTATCTGCACGACAAACTACTGGTGCCGTTTCTTGGGGACCAATATGGCGTCGAGTTGGAGGCAGGCAAGCTGCAGTTGGAGTTCGATGAGCAGGAGGGATCGTTCGCGGTCTGGGCTTACGAAACGCACAAGCTGCCCATCTGCCCGTTGCACTATTCCCGCATCCTGAGCGATACGCACCCCGAACTGGAGCGCCTCGGCGATGATTTCTCGAGCCTGCCGGAGTGGCGCCCACAAGTGGTTCGCCGGGCGAGAGAGCTCAAGGCTGAGCTGGCGCGATGCTGGCAGGAGCACGAAGATGCACGTGCGGCGATCCAGGAGGCCCTTCAGCGCCTGAACGGCACGCCAGGACACGAGGAGAGTTGGCGCGAATTGCACGCTCTGATTCAGGATCAGCATTGGCGCGCGGCCTATTTTCGAGTGGCGGCCGACGACATCAACTACCGCCGTTTTTTCAACGTGAATGATCTCGCCGGAATCCGGGTGGAATTGCCGGAAGTCTTCGACCACGGGCACAAGCTCGTGATCCAGCTCGTTGACGACGGGACGCTGGATGGTCTGCGAATCGACCACGTGGACGGACTGCTGAATCCGAAGGAGTACCTGGAGCGATTGCAGGCCAGCGCGGGAAGCCCCCAGGAGCCGTTTTATCTGGTTGTCGAGAAGATCCTCGCTAGCCACGAAGGCCTCCGGGAGGATTGGCCCGTTCAAGGCACGACCGGCTACGATTTCACGAATCTCGTGCTGGGGCTGTTGATCGATGCGACGGGGGAGGAGACGCTCACCCGAACATATTCCAATTTCACAGGTGAAACCAAGGCCTTTGGGCAGATTGTCCGCGATTCGAAATTGCTGATCATGAGGAATCAAATGTCGAGTGAACTGAACACGCTCGCCTACGAGGCCGCTCGTGTCGCTCGTCACCAGCCGAGGACCGCCGATTTCACTCACAATATTCTGCGACGCGCGATTCGCGAGGTGGTGGCGTGTTTTCCGGTGTATCGGACGTACCTGGACACAACCGGCAAAGCCACGGAAAATGACCTGCGCGACCTCGACTGGGCCATCAAGCAGGCTCGAGCGAGTGAAACAGATGTGGACCCGAGTGTGTTCGACTTCTTGCGCAAGATACTGAGCGGTGAACTTGTGGAAAAGGGCAGCGGCTTCAGCCGCCACGCCGTGCTTCGCTGTGCAATGAAGCTACAGCAATATAGTGGCCCGGTTATGGCGAAAGGCCTGGAGGATACCGCCTTCTATCGATACAACCGGTTCGTCGCCTTGAACGAGGTGGGAGGGAACCCCGATCACTTTGGCGTCACTCTTTCCGCGTTTCACAAAGCGAACGCGGGCCGCCTGAAGCGTTGGCCGGACACAATGCTCGCCACGTCCACGCACGATACCAAGCGTGGAGAAGATACACGCGCGCGCCTGGCTGTACTTTCCGAGCTGCCGGACGAGTGGGCCCGGCAGGTGCAGTCCTGGAGCAAGATTCTCCGAGCCCGACGCGCGGACATCGAAGCGACAGCTCCCCCCGATCATAACGACGAGTACCTGTTCTACCAACTCCTGGTGGGCACCTGGCCCCCGGAACTCATGAGGGGCGACGTACTCGACGCATCGGCACTTACGGCCTACACCGAACGGTTGAAGGGCGCAATGCTGAAATCGATGCGCGAGGCGAAGGTACACACGACGTGGTCGTCACCGAACAAGGATTATGAAGACGCGGTGGTCGCGTTTGTTGGCGACGCATTGAGCCCCGATCGGTCCAGCACCTTTCTGGCGGCGTTCCTTCCGTTCCAGGAACGCGTCGCGAGGCTGGGAACGCACAACAGTTTGGTCCAGACCACGCTAAAGCTGACGGTTCCTGGCGTTCCCGATATCTACCAGGGTGCGGAGCTGTGGGACTTGAGCCTGATGGATCCCGACAACCGCCGGCCTGTCGACTACGATCGGCGCAGTCGGCTGTTGTCGGAACTTAAGACCAGCGCATGCAGTAAGGAACTATCGATCCAGGGTTTGAGGGAGCGATGGCAGGATGGTGCGATCAAGCTGTTCGTTACCGCGACAATCCTTCGTTTCCGGCGCGATAACAGCGACCTTTTTGCCAGGGGCGAGTACGAAACGCTCTCGGCATCGGGAGGCAGAGCGGTCAACATCTGCGCGTTTGCCAGGCGCTCGGGTGACGACCGGGTACTTGTGGCAGCCGCCCGATTTCCCGCGCAGATGGAGCACGATTTTACCTGGTGCGGCACGAAGATCCCGCTGCCCGCGGGGGCTGAAGCAGACACGTGGCTTAATATCTTGACTGGAGCCGAAGTGTCCCCGAGCAATGGTGAACTCTTTGCGGAGACAGTGTTCAGTGAGTTGCCTGTCGGCGTCTTTATCCCGGTCATGCGCAACAATTAGAAGTCGTCGCCTACTCCCGTCCAAAACTGAATGACAGCACCTATCGAGAAGTTTCGGTCCGCCCGCGTCTTGGTGATCGGCGACGTCATGCTGGATGAATACGTCGTAGGGGCCGTTTCCCGAATCTGTCCTGAGGCTCCGGTTCCGGTGCTTGACGTCCGGTCGCGCTACAGTTCGGCCGGCGGCGCGGCGAATGTCGCCATGAACATCGCCGGCCTTGGGGCCAGCGTGGATTTGGTGGGTCTGGCGGGCGATGATGCGGCTGGACGTTTGCTGCTGGAGCTCTTGCAGCGGGAGTCCATTCCCGTGAGGGGGTTGGTGGACGCCGGAGATCGCGGAACCATTTCGAAGACTCGAATCGTGGCTGGGCAGCAACAAATTTGCAGGATCGATCACGAAACCAAATCCGATGTGCCGGCCGGCATGATGGACCGCCTGATCGATGTGTCCAAAGAGTTGATGGTCTCCAACTCCATCGTGGTATTGTCCGACTACGCCAAAGGCATTTTGACGGAGAGATTCTGCCATGAGATCATCTCGTTCGCGCGAGCCGCTGGTAAAGCGGTCATCGTGGATCCGAAATGCAAGAGCTTCAGTAAGTACCTCGGGTGCACCGTGATCACTCCCAATGTTGCGGAGGCCTCCGTGGCCAGTGGGATCGAGATCAACTCCGAACACTCGCTGCATGAGGCAGGGAACGCTCTGGTTGAGCAACTGCCGGGAAGCAATGTACTCATCACGCGCGGACCGGAGGGAATGGCGCTATTCGAAAGTGGGTCCGAGGCAATCTCGATTCCCACAGAAGCCCGACGAGTTTTCGATGTGACGGGCGCCGGCGATACGGTTGTGGCAACGCTGGCAGTGGCGTTGGCCGGTGGTCTTCCATTGCGCGAGGCAGTGGGATGGGCCAATGTGGCTGCCGGAATCGTAGTGGAAAAGCCAGGTACGGCCACCGTGAGCCTGGAAGAGTTATTCAGTCATCACGAGAATTCGAAATTGGCGCGCAGTCTGGAGTGAGAATGATGTCGGCGGCTTCTGCAATCGAGTGTGGTGCGGCCGTCCTCGGATCGGGATCGATCAAAAGAGCGTGACAGCCGGCGGCTTCTCCCGCGGCAACATCGGCCGCACTGTCGCCCAGCATCCAGCAATCTTGCGCAGCCATCTCATATTCCTTCAGCGCCCTTTCGAGGAGAGCCGTTCCCGGCTTGCGGCAAAGGCAATCGTCCGCGACGGAATGCGGGCACCAATACACTCTGTCGATTTTGATGCCTTGCGCTGACAGCTGGCGAAAGATCGCCAGGTTCACTTCGAAGAAATCTTCAATCGTAAAGTACCCGAGGCCAATTCCCTGTTGGTTGGTCACGATGACCAGGCGGAACCCTGCCTCCTGCAGACGCTTTAAGCCCTGAGTAACGCCTGGGAGAAGTTCGACTTTCGCTGGATCGTGCAAGTAAGGCACGTTTCGAATCAACGTGCCGTCGCGATCGAGAAGCACAATGCCGCGGACTTGGCGCTTGGGCAAATCCGCCGGACCACGATGAGCGTGAAGCGCGGCGATTCGCTCCATAATCGCAGTGGTGCTCTGCTCAGTGGCAAAAGGCAGCAGGACAACCTTGCCGCCGTAGCTTTCCACGGTGGTTCCTGAGCGCAGACCCGTGTAATCGCCGCCCTTAATATATAGGTCGGGCCGCCACCGCTCGATCAGACCAAGCGGCCTCTCTTCATCCAGGCGAACCACGACATCCACGCATCCCAAACCGGCGACCACCTGCATGCGCTGGGCCTCGGGAATCACAGGTCTGAACGGGCTTTTGTACTGTCGGACAGACTCATCCGAGTTAACCGCAACCAGCAGTCGATCACACAGACCCTTCGCTCGCTCCAGCAAGTCCACGTGGCCGGCATGCAACACGTCGAACGCGCCGCAGGTGAAGCCGATGCGCAGGCCTTCCGCACGCTGCTTCGACACCCACGAATCCGTCGCTTCCAATGTAAGGATCTTCTGAAGCATGCGGCGGAACTAGCGCGATCGCAGAACCTCACTGAGCCAGGCTTGGCCGGGGGTAGCCGAGCCACCGCCCTCCGCGGCGCTGCTCGCCTTTTCCCATGCTTCGCGAGTGACGGGCTGGATGCTCTCCAGCTTCTTAGCGGCAAGCGATGTGTTCAAGGCCTTCAGGCTGGTCGCAGCAAATGTGTCGAACTCCTTGACCACATCCTGGCGATCGTGCGTGAGGGAGTCGATCCGGGCTACGTAGTAATCGGCCGGACGCCCTTCATATCCTACGAGCGCGCCGTACAACTGCGTGGTCTTCTCGCGGATCCTCTCTTCGCCGGTAATGGCCCCGCCTTCCGTAGTAGCCACGATCTTCTTGCGAAGGTCTTCGACCTTCCCTGCCAGGTCGTTGCATTGCTTGGCCAGCGGATCTGCGCCCAGCGCGGTGGCACGCTGCAGGAGCGCGGCGCGTACGCTGTTAATCCGGTCGACGTCAAACGTAAGATCGCCCAGCAGAGCATACACGCGCATGGTGGCGTCGAGTTCCAGCTTGCGGTCGGCAATCGTATAGGTCGCGCGCGGGTCCAGTTGCACGTCGATCTTGGTGGTGTAGGTCTCCGCGCCGCGAGTCATCTTCACGGTGTAGGTTCCTGGCAACATTCTCGGGCCAACAGCCGCCTCGAAGGCGGCCGAAGCGGCGGGAGGAACCTTGGGCGGCTTGATGCGCATCGACCACTGAACGCGGCTAATGCCGAGCCGGCTATTGGCCGGCAAGGTGTCGACGAGTTTGCCGTCGCTATCGAAGACCTCGATTTTCATTCGTCCGTAAACGTGCCGCTTCTTCTGGTAATACGTGATCAGCGCGGCGTCGGGTGGGTTCGGGCCGACAAACGTGCCGTCACCATCTGTCCATCCACCCTGGGCTAGCAATCGCTGTTGGGCATTCTTCCCCTGCAAGAAAACGGCGTCCTTCGCAAGCGTGTCCTCCGTCAAGTTCCGAAGGGGCGTGATGTCGTCGATAATCCAGATGCCGCGCCCGTGCGTGCCGAGGATCAAATCCGACTCACGGGGATGCACAACAATATCGCGCACTGCGACATTCGGGAAATCGGCGCCTTTGTATTGAGCCCATTGGGTACCGCCATCAATGGAGACCCACAGGCCGAACTCCGTGCCGAGGAATAAGAGCTGCGGCGAAACAGTGTCTTCTTTGATCACGTGCGCATAGCCGCGAATGCCGCTGGTCGATGACACGATGGGTGTCCACGTCTGGCCAAAGTCCGTCGTCTTGAAGGCGTAGGGCGCCATGTCGCCAAAGGTGTGCCGATCGAACGTGGCGTAAGCAGTGCCCTCCGCAAAGCGGCCGGCCTCAACCCAGGAAACCCATGACGCCTTCGGAAGATTGGGCACGTGGCCGACCACGTTGGTCCAGGTCTTGCCACCATCGCGAGTGAGTTGCAGGTTTCCATCATCGGTGCCCACCCAAATCACCTGCCCATTGCGCGGCGACTCGCTAATGGAGTAAATGGTGGTGTGCATCTCCGCCTCGGAGTTATCGACAGTAACGCCGCCCGATTCCTCCTGTTTCTGCTTCGCAGGATCGTTGGTGCTGAGGTCGGGGGAGATGCGATCCCACGTCTGGCCGTGATCGCGGGTCCGGAACAGGAATTGTGCACCGATGTAAACGGTTCCTGTCTCGTTCGGGCTCAGATGAATGGGGGTGTTCCAGTTGAAGCGTAGTTTTTTCTCGCCGTAATTGGGCTGAGGCTGGATGCCACGGGCCGAGAGCGTGAGCCGGTTGAGGCGCGAAATGGTCCCGCCTTGCGCTTCGGCGTAGACATAATCCGGATCCGACGGATCGGCAAAGACAAAGAAACCATCGCCGCCGTAGAGGTTTTCCCAGCGGCTGTTAGTGATGCCGCCGGGGTAGGAGGAATCGCCGATCCACACGCTGTTGTCCTGCAGTCCGCCGTACACGTGATAGGGATCGTGCATGTCGACACTGACGTGATAGAACTGCGAAATCGGCAGATTGTTGGCCTTCAGCCACTTGTTGCCGGAATCGTGCGAGTACCAGATTCCGCCGTCGTCGCCGGTGATGATCTCATTCGAATCGGCGGGATTGATCCAGACATCGTGAAAGTCTCCGTGAGCACCGCCCCAGGCGCTGCTGAAACTGGCGCCCCCATCGCTGCTGACGATCAAGCCCCCGCCGGGTTTGTAGATCTTGTTCTCATCCTTCGGATCCACGATCAGGTTGGCGAAGTAGAAGGGACGCCAGACCATCATCTGGCTGCGGTCGCGCTCTTCCCAGGTTTTGCCGCCGTCGGAGGAACGGAATAGCGCGCTGCGGGTTGATTCGATCAGCGCATAGACGACGTCTGGATTGGAAGGCGCCGTCGAGACGGCAATGCGTCCCCAAGGCTTCGCGGGCAGTCCTTTGGCCGATTGCGCATCCAGATTTGTCCAGGTGGCGCCGCCGTCGGTCGTTTTGTAGAACGCGCTTGAACTCGCGGACGTCGGCGAATCTCCGCCGGATCGGAAAGTCCAGCCCTTGCGACGGAAATCCCACATGCCCGCGTAGAGCGTTTTGGAATCGCGAGAGCTCATGGTGATGGAAGAACAACCGGTCGACTGGTTGCCGCCTTTCAGTATGAGCATCCAGTTTTTACCACCGTCGGTTGTTTTATAAAGCCCGCGATCGTTGCTGTCGCTCCACAGCGCGCCCGTCGCGCAGGCGTAGACGGTGTTGCTGTCCTTCGGATCGATCAGGATCTTGCTGATGCGCTCCGAATTCTTCAGTCCCAGGTTGGTCCAGTTCTCACCGCCGTCGATCGATTTGTAGATGCCATCACCGATCGACGCGCTATTCCGAGTCCAAGCCTCGCCCGTGCCGACCCAGACCGTCTTTGGCGCCGATGAGTCAATTGTTACGGCGCCGATGGATTGCACCGGCTGCTTATCGAACACCGGCTTGTAGGTTGTGCCGCCGTCGACGGATTTCCATAGCCCGCCACTCGCGGCGGCGACGTAAATGGTGAGTCTGCCGTTCTCCGGCACGGCAGCTAGAGACGTGACGCGGCCGCTCATCTGGGCCGAGCCGATGTTGCGTGCGCCCAAACCCGAGATGGTGTCGGAAC